>JAVEWB010000419.1:0-2691 GCA_034004765.1 Anaerolineae bacterium | reverse complement strand
TCGCCACCAGGATCATTGCCTGACCGCGTTCTGATTTCGTCTCCATCTTACACCTCTCACCTTCAAATTTACCTGCGTGCCAGGGCCCATAACCGGCCCGGAATAAAACTCCCTTAGTACAAATCCTTCGCTCCGCTCAAGACAGGCTGCTCAGGGTAACGATTCAGTTCACCCTGAGAATAGGATGGGAAGCCTGACCTCTCAATGTGATACCCTCCTCAGGAAGAAGAGGCGTGACCAACGGCATGTAGAAGTCGTAGTGATATTCGATCGTGACAGTGACCGGCGCTCCGGCTTGAAGCAGCGGCTTATCGATAGAGACATTCGCCGGATCGACCACCACCAACTCCCCTGTTGCATCGGCGGCACGGAGACGGATATCATTATCTTTCATGGGCTCAATAGCCGCATACGCAGCCCCCTCGTCCGCAGCATCTCTCAGTGAGACGATGACATAGTAAGCTCTTCCCAGATCCACTACACCCATCAGCAGCATGAGCAGCAAGGGGAACAACAGCGCCATCTCTACAATGCTTTGACCCTTCTCGTGACGTATCATCGCACACCTCCTTAAGAACGTATCGGTTTAAGAACTATTTGTCGACCTTATGTCCCTTGAAACCCTTCAGGGGACCACCAATCCTGAAATCGCATCGACCTTGACCTGGAAGCTGGCATCCCCTTCGACACCCACAATCACCCAGGTCAACTGCCCGGCCTCCGTGCGCAGGCGATACTGCACGGTAGCCGCCGGATGCTGCTGCAGGAAAGCATCTCCCCCCGCACCGCGGAAGCTCACCCAGGCCACATCGACACCGTAGGGCGGCGGGAAAGGCAGCAGCTCATCAAAAGTCTCCGAGCTTGCCGTCGGCGGCATCCAGAAGAGCTCGTCGCCGCGCACCGCCGCAGAAGCAACTTCCGCCTTGGCGGGCGAATAATAATAGAGCGACCAGGCAATGGGTGGGAAGGTCGCCTGTGCCCATTCGCCGTTCGGCTGCCAGGAGCCCTTCACCCAAACCAGAAATGCATCCGGTGCCCATTGACGCGCCCGCTCCAGACCACGCCGGCCGGCATCTTCAAGGGCGGTAGGGGAAGCGAGTCCGGTCCAGGAAACCGCCTCTTGCGCGGGCTGCGGAGGCGTGATCCCCTCGCTACCCAGGGCAAGCCAGAGAAGCGCCACACCCAGAGCCAACACAGCGCCAAGTCCCAAAAGTGAAAGAAACCATACCCCTTTATGCATCGCCTTACCCCTTATTCCGCAGCACCACCGGCAGGAGGACCCGGAAATCCACCGTGCCCATGCGGTAGAAGGCTCCTTTATAAACCACCGGTCCTATCGTGATATTCTGCCAGGCAACGTGCACCTGTTTCAACGCATCCATCTGAAGCGTAGGGAAGAGCGAGAGTGCGTTTGCATCCTCAGAAACATTGAACGTATACTCCCAACTCAACCCTCCATTTCTCGAACAGCGCAGGAAGATGTCCTCCTTACGGCTCCCCGTGCCACGATAGCCGTGCCAGGCCACACAAACCTGATCACCGGATACCGCAACCTGAGGCGTGGATTTGGTAGGGAAGAGCGTGTTGATGCTGATCGGGTCCGGGTCGACGCGGGTAGGAGAAGACCAAACCCCATTGAACAACCGACGATAGTTGATGTATTGAGCGGTGGGAATAGCCTCGGTCCCTGCGGCAATCTCACTCCAGACGACATGGATCTGATCCTCAGCGTCAGCCACGATATTGGGGCGCACGGCCATCTGTCCAGCCGGTGAAAGCCGTACCGGCGACTGCCACACAACGGTGCTCCCCTGTTTTGTTCCCTGAACGTACCAGACGGTACGGGAAATCGTAGTCGTCGTCTGTTCCCAAACGAGGTGGACCGTCTGCGTCTGGTCGACCTGCATGAGGGCCATTTGCGGAGACCAGACACCGCCGACATCCTCCCTGGTTACCTGAGAGCGAGTGACAACGACCGTGGGAGCTTCCCAAGTCGTCTTGTTCAGAGCACGCTGCACATAGTACAGGTCCATCTGCGTCGCGAGATCTTTGGATTGTGCCGCTGCAAAGGTCAGATGCAGCGCATCGGAGCCCACCATCTGATCAGGAGCGGCCTCGCCGTACACCAAGGTCATCACGGCCACCGGAGCCGGTTTACCAATCTCCTGATGGAAAACTGTGTTAGTATAGCTCGGCCCGGCACCTTCCGACCAGGCAACGAGCAACTGCTGCGTCCCCGAATAGACCAGCGAGGGGAATTTGCTGTCTGCCGACGTCGTGATCGTCCGCACTGAAGCCCCACTGTTCCAGGGTCCCAGCCACTCCGAAACGTAGATCCCAGAATGAGCCTCTGCACCGTACCAGGCCAGCGCAGTTCTGCCCGATGCCAGGGCAAGGCTGGGGCGCCGCGCTTCCTCGTACGGGGAGACACGCACCGGCTCCATACCCCCCGGCCAGGGGAAATCCTCAGCCAGCACCACAACAGCCGGGGCCAGGAGGAGAAGACACACGATACCGAACAAACGCTGCGCTTTCATTGCCCAATCCCTTCGAGAACCAGATCTGCACCGACGGTCACTTTATCTTCCAGGATCGTCACCGTCAGTTGATCGTGATAGATCGCATCTCCCATGCGGACCTGCCCCACCGCCAGGTAAGTCCCGGCAGGCAGATCGGTAACCTGGTAGAAGC
>JAVEWB010000418.1:0-2691 GCA_034004765.1 Anaerolineae bacterium | reverse complement strand
TCGTTGTTGCAGTTTGCCTCCAGGTTCACATTCCCGACCCCCGGCTCGCCCTCGTCGAGCGCCCCATTCCGGTTGACGTCCAGATAGACCATGCCCCCCATCGGGGCCTGGGTCTGCCCACCTTCGTCAGCGGGCTTTGCCGCAATCGAAACCAGCACCAGTCCGGCTAAAAGCACGACAAGCCATCTTCGCTTCCCCTGTATCAACATCCCGGCCTCCTTAAAACAAAAAACCCTGGGAATAGGACACACTAGATACATTCATTATAGGCGAAAGATATACACACGTCAAGTCTATATGTAAAAGTTGGATTTCAGGTAGAGTTCTGCAAGAAGAATATCACCCCACAGAGCAATACGGTAAGGGATTTCACACCATGGCGTTAGCGTCAAAGAAAAATCCACCCATAATCATACCAAATTTGCAAATGTAAGTTGTTGACTATGCTAAGCATTTTTTAGTATAATGAAGGTTAATATGGATATATCAGAGCCCTCGACCGGTCATTTGAATGCTCAAAGCACAACGGCGCTTTACAGCCAGCTTTGCTACTTGCTGCGCACAAAGATCGAGTCCGGTGAACTTGAACCGGGACAGCGGTTGGAGTCAGAACGCGACCTGGCGGCACACTATGGCATCAGCCGGATGACAGTGCATCAGGCCATGCAAAGTTTAACCCGTGAGGGCTATATCTACGCGGTGCAAGGTCGCGGCCTGTTCGTGAAAGGCCCTAAACCGGCACAAGCCGTGCACTTTACCGATCTCCTGTACGATGCGGGACCCTGCACCCCCCTTTTCACCATCCGCGTCCTGCAAGCCACCGTGATGGATGCAGAACCGGATATTGCAACCCGCCTGCAAATCCCCGAAGGCGACAAAGTCAATTTTCTGAAACGCCTGTGGGTGATTGAGTCCCTTCCACTGGGCGTAGAAGTCGCTTATTTCCCCTACAAGCGATTTCCCAACTTGTTCGCTAATGATCCTGCACAGATTCCGCTTTACAGAACACTGGCCACGTATTTGGACATCCCCTTCGTCCACGTGGATGAGACCATCCATTCAGCCTGCTCTACACCGGAACAGCAAACCCTGTTAGAACTGAGTGACCAGATGGTCCTTGCCGTTGTCGAACGGCTTACCTATGACTATGATAACCAGGTCGTCGAATACATGACCGGAACCTACCGCACCGACAGCTACTACATAAGCAGCAGCTCACTTTCCTAAGCCGGCTCCAATCAGCGCTTGCTCCAGGCCATTTAGCCATTACAATACGCCTACCTGACGGTTCATTACGCATTTCTGAGCAGCCTGTATCAGGGAAAAATCGCGCACTTGGAGGACCCTATAGCCATGCCAGGACCGAACGTCGCCGCCATTGTACTGGCAGCAGGAGGCTCTGTTCGCTTTGGACAGCCCAAACAGTTGCTTCTCTGGGAGGGACGTCCGCTGGTTGCCCATAGTGCCGATACCGCCTGGGCTGCGGGGCTCGATCCCATCATTGTGGTCACCGGTGCCGTAGCACAGCAGGTGGCGGCAGCCCTGAAAGGTCGACCTGTCCAGGTCCTGCAGAACTATCGCTGGCAGGAAGGGATGAGCAGCAGCGTCTCCGTAGGGTTGGCAGCGCTCCCGGATGAAACGCAGGCCGCCATCTTCATGCAAATCGATCAACCCCTTGTCACGCCGCAGTTCCTGCATACGTTGATCGCACGCTGGCAGGAAACCAGCGCGGATATCGTCGTCCCGACGTGGGAGGGGAAGCACGGCGCGCCCGTGCTCTTCGGCCGAGCCCTGTTCCCGGAGCTCGCACAGCTTTCCGGGGACATGGGGGGGCGCGCATTGTTCAACCGCTACCCCCAACGCATGACCACGCTTCCGGTCACCGATCCGTCCAGTCTCACCGACGCCGACACGCCGGAAGCCTACGCCCAGTTGCAGGCACGCGCACAGCAAAGCCACCCCGAGGCGCTGCTTAAATCCATCCGAGCCATTATCTGCGATATGGACGGCGTGCTCTGGCGCGGGAACACCCCTCTGCCGGGGCTCCATGACTTCTTCGATCTGCTCCAGCGGCGGGGCCTGCACTACATGCTCGTCACCAACAACGCCAGCCGCACCCCCGCGCAATATGTGGAGAAGCTGGCCGGCATGGGAGTCAGCACCGATACCTCCCACGTTCTGAACTCCGCTATGGCAACGGCGGACTATCTGGCAGAGATCGCCGGCACCGACGCCCTGGTCTATGTTGTAGGGGCTCCCGGCCTGCACGAAGCGCTGCAAAGCCGCGGCTTCCGCCTCTCCGACGGGGACACTGCCGATTACGTCGTGGCCGGATGGACCCAAGCCATGACCTGGGAAACCCTGGCCACCGCCACCAGGCTCATCCGCAACGGGGCAGGCTTCATCGGCACCAACCCCGACCGCACCTATCCCGCCGAAGACCATCTGGTTCCGGGCGCAGGCGCCCAACTGGCCTTCCTGGAAGCCGCGACAGACGTGCATCCGCTTGTTGTAGGCAAGCCGGAGCCGATCCTGTATCAGCAGGCGCTCGCCCACATGGGCGTCCGGTCACAGGAGACCTTAGTCATCGGTGATCGTCTGAACACCGATATCGTAGGTGGAGTACGGCTGGGGCTGCCTACCGCACTCATGCTCTCCGGAATTCAGAAGCGTGAGGACCTGCCGGCCTCC
>JAVEWB010000035.1:0-12280 GCA_034004765.1 Anaerolineae bacterium | reverse complement strand
TGTCCGATGGGCTGGGGAGCGGGGTCAAGGCCAATATCCTCGCCACGCTGACCTCGGGGATCATCGCCACAATGCTCAAGGAGAATGCGCCCCTGGAGGATGTCATCGAGACGGTGACCGGCACGCTACCCACCTGCAGGAGCCGCGGGATCGCCTATGCCACGTTCACCATCATCGATTTCGACCATGCCACACATGCGTTCCGCATCACCAATTTCGACAACCCGCCCGTTTTTTACTTCAAGGCCGGGGAGGTCACACCCCTGGAGGAACAGAAAGAATGGATCCACGGCAAGGAGGTGAAGTTCTCCTCCGGGGTCCTGCAACAAGGAGATTTCCTGGCCGCCATCAGCGACGGCGTCTGGTATGCCGGGCCGGGCAAAAAGTACAACTTCGGCTGGGAGTGGGAGGACATCGCTGGCTATATGGCCGCCATCCTGAGGGGGAAGGTGCGGGCCGCACAAACCGTCGTCGAGGACGTCATACAGCACACCCACGATCTCTATGGCCATCAGCCCGGTGACGACGCGACCCTGGTGGGACTTCTCCTGCGCCCCCGCACCCGAGCGATGGTCTTCACCGGCCCCCCGCTGCACAAGGAAATGGATGATCACTACGCGCAAAAGCTGCTGGCGTTCAAGGGACGGCGGATCATCTGCGGCGGGACCACGGGCGAGATCGTCGCCCGCCACCTGGGTAAGGAGATCAAGACCATCGTAAGGTCATTCGAGGAGAAGATCCCCCCCATCGGGCGGCTGGAGGGGGTGCATCTTCTGACCGAGGGCATCCTCACGATGACGCAGGCCACGGAGTACATGAAAGCGGCACAGGGAGACATCTCCAGCCTGCCGAACGACAATGACGGTGCGGTCTTACTGGCACTGGAAATGCTGACGGCGGACGAGATCACCTTCCTGGTCGGGATGAAGGTCAATCCCTTCTATCAGAACCCGCTGCTTCCGGAGAGCATCTCCATCCGGAAGAACACCGTCGAGGCGATGGCGCAGTTCCTGCGGGAGCTGCACAAGGACGTCCATATCGAGTACTGCTAATCAATGAAAGGGTTTGAGGCACGATGAAGCTGTGCCTCAAACCCCACTGTCATCTGGGATCGCGGGCTTCCAGCCCGTACGGCGGCCAGGATGGCCGCGATCCCAGAAAACAAGTTCAGGTCAGATCCGCCAGCAGCGTCGCGATCTGCTCCTGCGCCAGCGGCGCAAGCGGCTGCGCGACGAGCGGACCCGCTTTCAGGGCCGGCTCCTGAGCCTCGTACGTCAGGCCCGGCTCTGCGCGGTAGAAGATGCCGATGGGAATGCGGTCGCCCCACTCCTGCGCCCGCTCCCACGCGGCGGTGCGGTTCGCCGGGTCGTACCCCGCCTCATCCTCCAGCTTGTAGACGCGCCCGTTGTAGTAATCGTAGGCGCGCTCCTTGTTGAAGGTCACACAGGGCTGCAGGATGTCCACCAGCGCGTAGCCGGGGTACTCCAACGCCTCCCCGATCAGCCAGACCAGGTGGTTGAGCTCACCGGGATACCCGCGGGCCACAAAGGTTGCCCCTTGCGTGATCGCCAGCGCCAGCGGCTGCACCGCGTTCTCCGCCGAACCGGAGGGGGAGGTCGAGGTCCGCTTGCCCTTCTCACTGGTAGGAGAGAACTGCCCCTTCGTCAGCCCGTAGATCTTGTTATTCTGGACCAGCTCGGTAACGCCGGGATTGCGGCGGGTCTCATGCGCAAAGTGGCCCAATCCCTCACCGTAGCCGTCACCATCCCCATGCACCAGGACCACCCGCATCTGATGGTTCGCCAGCTTGGCCCCCTGCGCGATCGGTGCGGGTCGCCCGTGGAGCGTGTGCATGCCGTTGACCCGCATGTACTGCGGCAGCTTGCTCCCACATCCGATCCCTGTGACCACGATCACCTCATGGGGCGCAATCCCGTGTTCCACGAACGCGCGGGTCAACGCCGAGAGGATGCCGTAATTCCCGCAGCCGGGGCACCAGGTCGGTTTCTCCGAGATCTTATAATCATCGCGTGTTACCATTGCTACGCCTCCTTCCCGGAAACAGCCGGAGGAAGATTCGCCAGAATGTACTCAGGCCGGAATGGACGTCCATCGTAGCGGTGGATCGCGCCGTCCATCACGATGCCGGTCTCGACGCGGATGATCCGCTCCAACTGGCCGGTGAAGTTTCCCTCGACGGCCACCAATTTCTTCGCCTTGCGCAGCGCCGCCTCCGCCACCGGCGGGAAAGGCTCGATGCCGTTGAAGTGCAGCAGGTTCGCCCGTCCCGATTGCTCCGCATTCAGGCAGTCGACCGCCTCGCGCAGCGGGCCGTAGGTCGAACCCCAGCAGACAAAGGTGACCTCGGCTCCCTCGGGGCCGTACCAGGTCGGCGGCGGGACCTCCTGCACCATGCCATCGCGCTTACGCATCCGCTTCTCCATCTGCGCGTTGCGGTTTTCGGCCTCCTCGTTGATCCGAGGGGCCTCATCATGCTCATTGCTCTCCGTGACCCAGATCGCCTTCGGGTGCCCGGGCAGTGCTCGCGGGGAGACCCCCGATTCCGTCACCTTGTAGCGTTGGTAAGGCTCGGTAAGCGCATCCAACGCCTCGCGGCTCAGCAGCGCACCGCGGTCGATCGTCACCGCGTCGAAGTCCAGCGCATCGGGCTCGATCGTGCGGAAGGTATCCGCCAGGAACTGGTCGCTGAGCACCATCACCGGCACCTGATAGCGTTCGGCGAGGTTGAAGGCCTCCCATCCCACGTGAAAAGCCTCCTCCAGGGTGCCCGGGGCCAGGACGAAACGCGGGAACTCATCCTGCGCCGCGTGGAGCATGAACAGCAAATCCGCCTGCGCCGTGCGGGTCGGCAGCCCGGTCGCCGGTCCCGGACGTTGGGCGTTGTAGATGACCAGCGGGGTCTCGCTCATCGCCGCGAAGCCGGTGGCCTCGACCATCAGCGCATAGCCGCCGCCGGAAGTGGGGACCAGAGCGCGCGCGCCCATCACCGCCGCGCCGATCGCCATGTTGATGCCGGCGATCTCATCCTCGACGTGCTTGGCAACCGCGCCATACTTCGCGCCGTGCTGCGCGAACCAGACCAGCACGCCGGAGCCGGGAGTCATCGGGTAGCCGGAGACAAAGCGGCAGCCTCCCGCCAATGCGCCCATCGCGAAGGCCTGCGTGCCATTGAGCACCAGCCGCTGGGGAGCCCCGGCCACTGCATGCAGGCGGAAAGGATAATCCGCCCGATAGGGCTGCGCGGCTTCCACACCGGCCGCAATCAGCCGCAGGTTCCCATCGACGACGGCCTGGCCCTTCTTGCCGAAGTTGTCGCGGACGATGCTTTCCACGTAGGAGACGTCAAAGTCCAGCAGCCCTGCGACCACACCCAGGGCCAGCGTGTTGCGCATGATATCCCGCCCGCCGATCTCCTTGGCCAGCTCCGTCAGCGGGACCGGAACAAAGAGCACATCCGAGCGTTTCAGTTCATCCGGCAGCGTCTCTTTGGCATCGTAGATCACCGCCCCACCCGCGACCACTTCATCGCCATGACGGCGGACGGTCTCCATGTCCAGCGCAACCAACAAGTGCACCGGATCCGTGATAGAGTAAAGCGGCTGCGAAGCCGCCCTGAGCGTGAAGAAGTTGTGCCCACCGCGAATACGGGAGTAGAAATCGGGCACGCCGAAGATGTAGAGCCCGCCGCGCGTCAGAGCTTTGGCGAACCCGGCGCCGCTGGATTCCAACCCCATCCCCGCTTCGCCGCCAATACGGATCGTCACATCGCGTTCAATCATAATGGCCCCCTTTCTCGAACACTGAACATCTCAGGTGCAACGCACTTCGGAAAGTGCGTTGCACCCATATCAATCTCCGTACCCTTCAGGGTGCGCCCGGTGCCAACGCCAGGCGCTCTCCACGATCGACCGCAGGTCAGGATGCTGAGGCTCCCATCCCAGGTCGCGGCGGATCGCCTCGCTGCTGGCAATCAGAGTTGCCGGATCACCGGCGCGGCGGGGAGCTACCTCGGCCGGGATCGGGTGCCCCGTCACCTCCCGCGCCGTCTCGATCACCTCTTTCACCGAATACCCTGCGCCATTGCCCAGGTTGTAGACGCAGCTCCCGCGATCCAGTGCCCGCAGTGCCAGAATATGGGCCTGCGCCAGGTCGAACAGGTGGATGTAGTCGCGGACGCAGGTCCCGTCCCGCGTCGGGTAATCATCCCCAAAGATCTTGATGGAAGCACGTTTCCCCAGCGCCACCTGCAGCACCAGCGGGATCAGGTGTGTCTCCGGATGATGGTCCTCCCCCCGCTCCTCGGAGGCCCCCGCCGCGTTGAAGTAGCGCAGCGCCGCATAGCGGAAATCGTAAAGGCGATCCAACCAGTAGAGATAGCGCTCCAGGATATACTTGGATTCCCCATAGGGGCTGCCGGGCACAAGGCGCTCGTCCTCCGCTATAGGGATCCTCTCCGGCGCGTCGAAGAGGTTGGCCGTCGACGAGAGGATGAAGCGGCGCACGCCGTGCTCCACCGCACTCTGCAGGAGGTTCAGTCCGTTCACCACGTTGTCCCGCAGATACAAGAAAGGCTGCTGCATGGACTCCCCGACCAGCGATCGCGCAGCGAAGTGCATCACCGCATCCGGCCTATGCTCCGCAAAGGCACCATCGACCGCGGCGCGGTCGCCAAGATCACTCTGAACAAAGGCCGCCTGCGGGTGGACCGCATCACGGTGACCCTGGGAGAGGTTGTCGAAGACAACGACGGACTCCCCGGCCTCGATCAACTGCTCCGTCACCACACTCCCGATATAGCCCGCCCCGCCTGTTACCAAAATCTTCATAAATTCCGCTCCGTGTCAGTTCTTCAAGTGCAACGCACTTCGGAAAGTGCGTTGCACTTGAGCCTTCCCCAAAAGCCTACATAACCTCGCGCAGCTTCTCGAAGAAGTGAATCACCGTCTCGATGCCCTTGTAGAAGTTCGGCAGATAGAACTTCTCGTTGGGTGCGTGGAGGTTGTCATCCGGCAGGCCGAAGCCCATGAGGATCGTCTCGATCCCCAGCACCTTCTGGAAAGTGGCAACGACCGGGATCGAGCCCCCCTCGCGCATGAAGACCGGCTCCCGCCCGAAGCCCTGCGCGTACGCATAGAAAGCCGCCTGCATCGCCGGGCTGTCGCGCCGGACGATCGCCGCGTCCCCTCCTTGCAGGTCCTTGATCTCGATGCTCATCGTGGGAGGCGTGATGGCCTTCAGATGCTCGATCACCAGCGCCGTGATCTCCCTGGGTTTCTGATCCGGGACCAGCCGCATGGAGATCTTAGCCGAGGCCTTGCTGGGCAACACCGTCTTGGCCCCCGGCTCGGTATACCCCCCCCAGACCCCATTGACATCCAGCGTAGGCCGTGCCGAGACGCGTTCCGAAATCGTGTACTCCGGCTCGCCCCACTCCTGCTTGACGCCGGCTTCCTCCAGCCACGCTTCACGGTCGAAAGGCACCTTCGCCAATTCGGCGCGCTCCTCCGTGCTGAGGGCAAGCACTTTGTCGTAGAAACCGGGAATTGTGATCCGCCCATCCCTGTCCTGGAGGCTGGCGATCATCGCACACAGCGCGTTGATGGGGTTCTGCACCGCGCCGCCATAGCCGCCAGAGTGCAAATCGCCCGCCGGGCCGGTGAGCGTCACCTCAATGTAGGCCAGGCCGCGGAGCGCGTAGACGATCGCGGGCAGGTCCTTCGCCAGGATCCCGGAATCGGAGATCACCGCCACATCTGACGCCAACAGCTCCTTGTGGTCCTCGATGAAGGCATCCAGGTTGATGCTGCCCGATTCCTCTTCACCCTCGAAGAGACACTTCACATTCACCGGCGGTGCCCCCGCAGTTTCTTTGAAGGCCTCCATCGCCTTGACGTGAATGTAGAGCTGCCCCTTGTCATCCGCCGTGCCGCGGCCAAAGAGGTTATCACCCACCACGGTAGGCTCGAAAGGCGGCGTGCGCCACAACTCAAAAGGCTCCGCGGGCTGCACATCGTAATGGCCGTAGATAAGGACGGTCGGTGCATCGCTGCCCGCAGCCATCCATTCAGCATAAACAACAGGATGGCCGGGGGTCGGCATCACCTCGGCCTTAGGGAAGCCCGCCGCCAGCAGGTGCTCACGCAGCCAGCCTGCAGCCTGAAGCATATCCGGACGATGCTGTGCCTGCGTGCTGACGCTGGGGATACTCAAAAATGCTTTCAACTCCGAGAGGAACTTTTCGCGATTTTCCTGCGCGTACTCTAATGCTTTCATTCACCACCTCGTGCAAAATTATCGTAGAAACCACTGTGGAAAGTGTAGCACAACCCCGCCCATTTGCCAATTGAAGAGGGAGGCAACAAGGGCGAGACCTCACGGTCTCGCCCTTGTTGCAATGAGACTACAGCCCGCGTCACAACGACGCCATCGCTCTCCGCATCCGCTCCAACCCTTCGGTCAAAAGGGACCGGGGGCAGCCAAAGTTGAGGCGCACGAACCCCTCGCCGCCGGGGCCAAAGGTCGCCCCATCGTTGAGCATCACCTTGCCCCGCTCCCGGAAAAACCGATAAGGGTTGTCCGGGATACCGGCGCTGCGGCAGTCCAGCCAGGCCAGGAAGGTCCCTTCAGAGGGGGTCACGCGAACGCCGGGGAGATGCTCCGCTGCATAAGCTGCGACAAAATCGCGATTCGCCTCTAAATAAGCCATCGCCGCCGCCAGCCAGGGACCGCCGTCGCGATATGCTGCCAGCGCCGCCGTGTAGCCCAGCAGGTTGGGATATTCCACCAATCCCTTGCGTGCATCCGCGAACCGCTTGCGCAGATCGGGATTGGGGATCACCGCAAAGGAGCAGCTCAAGCCCGCAATATTGAAGGTCTTGCTGGGTGCCATCAATGTCACCGTACGGGCCTCGATCTCCGGCGAGAGCGAAGCAATAGGCACATGTCGATGTCCGCTGAAGATCAAGTCCCCGTGAATCTCGTCAGAGCAGATCAGCACGTCGTGCCGCAGGCAGATCTCGGCCATACGCAGCAGCTCCTCCGGCGTGAAGACGCGCCCAACGGGGTTGTGGGGATTGCACAATAGGAACATGCGCGTCCGGTCGCTCATCGCCGCCTCGAAACGCGCGTCGTCCACCTCGTAGCGTCCATCCCGCCCCTGCGTCAACTCCATGGATTGGAAGAGAAGATCCGCCTCTCCCGCCGCATGGAGGATGGGTGGATAGACAGGGGTCTGGATCAGCAGCCCATCACCCGGCCCGGTAAATGCACGCGCCGCGACATTGAAGCCGGGCACAACCCCGGGCAGGAAGAGGAGCGCCTCCGGCTCCACGTGCCAGCCATACAGACGCTGCAGCCGCTCCACAACCACCGCACGCAGCTCAGGGGTGCATTCGGTATAGCCGAACACGCCGTGCTGCACGCGCTCCGCCAGCGCCCGGATCACAGGCTTGGGCGCTTCGAAGTCCATATCCGCTACCCACATCGGGAGCTCATCCTCACCACAGCGGCCCCACTTGAGGCTCGCCGTATGCCGCCGGTCGATCACGCGATCAAAGTCGTAAGTCACAGTCGTCCCCCTAAGAGATAAGTTCAAGGCAGATGAAGGGGCATCCGGAGGCCTCTTCACCCACGGCTCTCATTATACTACCGCCCCACCCCGAAGAACAAAAGGGGGTTCGAGTGCGGCTTCGCCGCGTCCCAAACCCTTTTCGCCTGCCCTGCGAAATTTGACAAATAGCAGCCCTGTGCTATTATGGTGATGGTGAAAATGAAAATGTCGCAGACAATTCTATTAGCACTCAGGAAGCAGCGCAAGCCTCAAGAGTCCACCTACCCAGGTTGGGCAGTGCTTGGTTTGTGAAATTATAAGACCTAAAAGCCCCCAGACCTGGAGTCTGGGGGCTTTTTTATTACCTAAACGTCAACAGTCAAGTCGATCAACATGAATACAACAACATTCATACTCACGCTCAGGCAGCCTAAGCAGCAGTCCAAGCAGCCGGATCCCAGATCTGGTTAGCATGCTTTGCATTACCTGTTTTGCAGGGCGCTGGCTACCAGATCCGTAAAAGGAGAAGGTAGCCAGCGTTTTTTTAATTCTATAGGCCGAAGGGGGGTGATGAACAGGCATAAGGGTCCGAAGGTTTCAACCAGTACAAAGGTTTAACAGTCTTTATTCAGCCAAAAGGGGGAGGTCAAGATGTTTCGAGGTAACAGTTTGCGAGGGGTAGTTCTGGCAGTCTTGATTATGGCGGTAGTGCTCACCGGGTGTCAGCAGACGAAGACAGATGTCGTCACCGTGGCTACAGATGCGACCTGGCCACCCTTCGAATACGTCGAAGAGGGTTCCAAGGACATCGTAGGGTTCGACATCGATCTGCTAGACGCCGTCGCGGAGGCCGGGGGATTCAAGATTGAATACGTCAACGTCGGCTTCGATGCGCTGCTGGCCGGTGTGGCACAGGGCGAATATGACGCAGCCATCTCCTCGATCACCATCACCGAAGACCGGAAAAAGCAAATGCTTTTCTCCGATCCGTACTATAACGCCGGTCAGGTCATTGCGGTCAAAGCCGGCACAACAGGGATTGCTTCCGCCGCTGATCTGACAGGACATACAGCAGGTGCGCAGATCGGGACAACAGGCACGATGGAGATCGAAAAGATCGAAGGAGCAACGTTGAAAACCTACGACACCATCGACCTGGCCTTCATGGATCTGCTCAACGGGCAGGTGGATGCCGTCGTGGTTGATAATCCTGTGGCGGCCGGGTACCTGGGCCAGTATCCAGGGCAGCTCGAAATTGTCGGCGAACCCTTCACGGATGAGTGGTATGGCATTGCCGTGCGCTCCGGTGGAGAGGACATCCTGGCGAAAATCAACACAGGTCTCGCCAAAGTTCAATCCGGCACCTTGATCTCAGAATTAGAGGAGCGCTGGTTGCAGGGCGGGGACTAGCTGCGCTAAATCTTTCGGTGCCCGGTACCATCCATCCGTCCCAGTGCCGTACCGGGCACCTCAAACAAAGAGGGGGAAAAATGTTGAAAGCAGAGTCAACGTACGCGGAACCGATATCCGTGCTGAGCAGGGAAAGTGAGCTTGAGGAAGGTGCCATTGTCGAACAGACAACATCAAAAATCGACCGCTGGTGGGCGCTGCTCGTGATAGTCTGCGGACTGATCGCAGGGCTGGCACTAATCTGGCCCGATCCTTTCTGGCGCATGCTGCGCTTCTTCGAAGATGGTGTATGGGTCACCATTTCCATCACCGTGATCTCCTTTGTGTTCATCCTGGCTGTGGGGCTTTTAGGGGGGCTGGGGCGCGTCTCGCCCAGCAGCACCTGGCGCAACCTGACGGCGCTCTACGTGGAGATCATCCGGGGTATCCCCTTACTGGTACAGTTGCTGTTCATCTATTACGCCTTTCCACAGGTCCTGGAGTACCTTGGCAAAGCCTTGATCAGCCTGGTCCCTGCGTGGGCATCGATCGGGCAAAGCCTGATCGATGCGAAGCTCTCCGCCTTCTGGTCTGCCGTGGCCGGATTGACCATCTGCTACGGCGCTTATATGACGGAGGTCTTCCGCTCAGGCATCGAAGCGGTCCCTTATGGTCAAATGGAAGCAGCTCAGGCACTGGGCATGACCCGCCGTCAGGCCATGTACACCATCATCCTGCCCCAGGCCATCCGTGTGATCCTGCCTCCTATCGGTAACGACTTCATCTCACTGCTCAAAGACTCCTCGCTGGTTTCCGTGGTTGCCGTAGCTGATCTCACGCGACGCGGACGGGAATTCATCTCCACCTCTTTCATCCCCTTAGAAGGATGGATCATGGTGGCCCTGATCTACCTGGTGCTGACCCTCTCGGCTTCACGGGGTGTCTCTGCATTAGAACGCAGGTCCAAGATGTACGAAACGAAGCGGCTGACAGAGTGCTGACAGCCGCTTCGTTTTTAAGATGAGTATTCGCAACCGCTAGCGGACACAGACTTCGACCTGGACAGCATCGACGTACAGGGCCGCCGTGTCATCGTCGCCGTCGTTCTTCGCCCCGACGTAAAGCGTGACGGTCTGTCCGGCGTAGGCTGTCAGGTCGAACGTATGTTCCTCCCAATCCCAGGCATCGGTCGTTTGTGTAGAAAGGCTGTGCCAGGCAGCCTCTGCATCCCGCAGCCCCACATAGTGCAGATCGCCGGAATCCCCGGCCTCGGACACGCCATATCCCCAGAAGCGAAGCGTGATCTGCGAGCTATCCGCCGGCAGTGCCAGTGCGCGGGAGATGGAAGCATAGGTCACGCTACCCCCACCGCCCTCTTCAGAAGGAACCCCCACCAAGGCGGCCCAGCCTCCAAGGTACACGGGAGCCGCAACCCTCTCCGCGTAGGAACCCGGCGCGCTGCTATAGTTCCAGCCTTCCGCGTCCTCAAAACCGTCCTCCAAAATCAGACTGCACAACGGTTCAGGGCCCGGCTCCGAGGTATAGGACACCAGCGCCAGCGGCATATAGACAGCAGGTCCCCCCTCGGTGAAAAAGCAAGCCTCTTCAGCCCACGGCCCCGCATTACCCGCCGCATCGACCGCCTGAACGCGCCAGCAGTGCTCCCCCACCCCTAACACGATCCTATAGTCTGGGCCTGCCACCGTCCGGGTGATGGCATCAACCACCAGATTGTAAGTCAAAGGCGATCCCTCATCGACAGGAGCTTCCCACTCGAAATAGACCGAACTCCCCGTAAGCGTAATGCCACCGGTGGGGGTGATCAACGTCGGGGCCAGGGGGGCCAGCATATCCAGCGTAAACGTAACCTGTGCCGGGGTGGCATCCACCGTCCCACTCACCGCAGCCCGTGCGCCTACCGTGTAAGCACCGTTCCCTAACGCAGGGAGCGTGTAGGACCAGGCAGTCGTGCCTGCGGCATCCAACCAGGAAGCCGCCCCGTCCCACTGTGTGCCTGTCCAGAACAGGCCGTCAGCATCCCGCCGAACCTGCACCTGCACGGCAGAGACAGCGGCCCCCGAAGCCCAGCCGGCAAGCTGCGGCACCGCATTGTAATAATGGCCATCCACCGGGGTAGTCACACCGGTCTCCGGGGCAGAGACAGCACATTCCCCCAGGAAATCTAAAGCTTTCGCCATCACAAGCGGGCGAGCGTCGGGCCGCACCACCTCCAGAGGGAACCCCAGCACCAGCAGCCGCTCACAGCCATCCGCGAACTGCACTGCAGCGGTGCCGCCGCTCCCATAGGTGAGGGCCGCAGCCGCCGTGCTGCCGCTCCATGGTGTAAGCACGTCCGGGTAATCCGCATCATATTCGCCCGGCGCGTCGAACAGGAAGGTGCCCATGCCGTCGAATGCACGGCCCGCCACCGGTGCGACCTGATAGGTTCCGGCATCATCGGACACATACGCCGTGCGCAGTTGCGTATGGAGGAAATCCGGCGCACTCCCTTCTTCCTCCAGCTCCCAGGCAAGCTCCGTCCCACTGATGAGCAGTGCGCCATCCTGAGCCAGGAAGGTCGTCAGCTTACTGCGCTCAGCGGCGTTTAGCGTCCCGTCCTCTTCGGTCGACTCCTCGCCCAGGATCCAGTCCACCATCGGATAGTCTATCAGATCAACCGCTCCCGAGGCCACCGCTTCGTTGCTGGCACTATCCCAGGCATAGGCCGTCGGCACAGCCTGGCCATGATGCACCGTATAATCCCGACTGTTGATCCGTTCCAGATCCATGCGCAGGTTCGGCCCCTCGGTCGGATCGACCTCCTGCACCAGGCCAAAGCGGTTCAGCTTGTCATACCCATTGACGATCAGCAGAGAAGGCGTGTTCCCCACCCGCGCGCCAAGCACCTCGGTGGGGAAGGACTCCCCGCCCGCATTCACCGCGGTGACGCGCACATACAGCGTCTCCCCTGCCGTGCGACCCGTCAACGTCATTGCAGTACTACCGATTACGGGCAAGGCAGTTCCCCACGCAAAGCCATCGGGGCTGGTATAGACGCGATAGGCCGTCGCCGCACCACCCAGCAGCCCTTCATCCCCAGCATCAGTCGGAGACGGAGACCAGGCCACGCGCACCTGCCCGTCACCCTGATTCTGCACCCGCAGATGGGTGGGCGGCTCGGGCAGCGTGATGGCATCTTTTCCATGAAAGTAGTGCACAATGCCCTGGTAAATCGCGCGGGCCGCGATCTGATTGAAACGCGGGTCTTTAAGCGCATTGGCATTCTCGACGTGATCATGGTAAGCCACTTCAAGCAGGACA
>JAVEWB010000417.1:0-2723 GCA_034004765.1 Anaerolineae bacterium | reverse complement strand
TCCAGAGCCACGCCCACGAAGTGCAGAACCTGGACGTGTAGTCCAAAAAAACCTCAATTGAGAACGGCCCTGAAGGTTTCGGAAAACCTTGAGGGCCGTTTTATCATCTATCTCTTTTGTATCCCCACACATCCCCCGGCGTTACGATCTGACCGTAGAAGCGGCAGAGGGAACTCCAGGTCTCCGGGCGGGGCTGCGCGATGTGCACCCGCCCCAGGACCGTGCGGAACGCCTCGATCAGCGGGTAGCCCTCCAACTCGTGCAGCACGGCAATCGCGATCGTGGGGGAACGGCTGATCCCGGCACTGCAAGCGATGAGGATCTTGCGCCCTGCCCGCCGCTGCTGCCGCACAAAACTCAGCGCCTCATAGAAGACCTCGTCGGGGATCGGCTCGCCATCCTCGAAGAAGACGCGCTTCACCGCGATATCCGGATGCTCGATAGGCCAGGCTAAGGTCAATACGGCACCGATGCCAGCCGTCTTCAGCAGGTCGTAGTTCTCCGCGTCCTGTACCGGCCCCACGTACAACCAATCGATCACCTCGTTCATGCATCGCTCCGATCTCAGCTTTGTCCAAAGTCATTCAAGAAGTTTAGCCCTACCCACAAAACAGGCAAACTGAGTGACAACAGGGCTCTCCTCATTCCTAATTCCTTAATCCTCACTTCTTTCTTTGACGCCCCCTCACTTCAAGCTATACTTATTCTGTGCCAACTCGGCGATACATCAGGCATAGGGCCAGTATTGTGGGGATATCAAGATGAAGCTAAATACGAAGAAACTTGACCGCGGCGTGGTCATTATAGGAATCGCCTTTGGACTGGGTCTGTGCTTTTGGGTCCTGGATGCCGTCGTGGCTTACTATGTCATCCCCTACCTGGGGAATCCTGAGAATCCCTATACTTTTCTGGGAATTCTGATTCTCGATGTTCCACTCGGCGGCCTTTTCGTCCGGTTTTCTGTGCTGGGGACTCTCCTCCTGGGTGGACTGCTGGTCCTGCGAGCCACACGCAAGCAGGAAGCTACCGAAGCCGCACTGCGTGAGAGTCAGTCCCAACTCCAACTGATCGCCGATCATATCCCCGCGCTGATCACCTACATCGATGCAGGATTGCACTATCGCTACGTCAACCGCCTGTATGCCGACTGGTACGGGCTGGACAGGGAACGGGTCATCGGCAGGGAGATCAAAGAACTGGTGCCCGACGCCGCTTATCAACGGGCGCTGCCCCACTATCAGAAGGCCCTGAGTGGCGAAACCGTTACCTTCGAGAACGTTACCTATAAGGACGGGGGAAAGCACGTGGTGCGGGTGATGTTAGTCCCCGACACTGACGACGCTGGAGGGGGCAAAGGATTCTATGGGATGATCCAGGACGTTACGGCACAGGTCCAGGCCGAGGAGCAGATACGCATGTTAGGGAGAGCCATAGAGCAGTCCTCAGATGGTATTGCCGTTGCCAACATGGAGGGAAAGATCCAGTTCGTCAATCCGGCCTGGGCTGCCATGCATGGATATGATAACCCGGAAAACCTGAAGGGGCAGCCCATTTCCATCTTCCACACAGAACAAGAATTTCAGGCCATCGTTCAGCCCTTCAACCAGCGCGTCATGAACCTGGGAGCTTGTGAAGGCGAGATGGAGCACCGGCGCAAGGATGGCAGCACCTTCCCAACCTGGATGATCACCACATCATTGAAGGATGAAGAGGGAAAGCCGGCAGGGCTGGTAGGCATCGCTCACGATACCACCAGGCGCAAACAGGCCCGAGAGGCCCTGCAAAACAAAGCCCGCCAACAGGCACAGTTACTGGAAGCTGCTCGCAGTCTGATCAGCAGCCTGGATACCCACGAAGTCCTGACCCAGATCGGCACCAGCGCCAAAGAACTCCTGAACGCGTACGGATGCACGATCTACCTGCTGGAGCCCGACGGCAAGACACTCATCCCCGTCGTGGCGCTGGAAGCCTACAAAGAGGCCATCATGGCTGCGCCGCTGTCCATCGAGGGCAGCTTTACCGGTCAGGCCGTCAAAGCCTGCCGCAGCATGATCTTCAACGATGCGCTACAGATCCCCGGAGGTTTTGCCGTTCCAGGAACGCCGGATGACGAAAATGAAAATGTCATTGTCGCACCCTTTGTGATCGACGAAACGGCCATAGGAGCCATCTGCCTAAACCGCCAGGGAAGCTATTTCACCGAAGAAGAGCTGGCCCTGGTCACTACCTTTGCGACCTATGCCGCTGCAGCGCTGAAGAATGCCCAGACGCACCGCGCCCTCCAGGAGGCAGAAGCGGCCCTGCGCGAGGAGCGTGCGGCTCTGGCCCGGCGTGTTGCGGAGCGTACCATCGAACTCCAGGAGACCAACGCCGAATTATCCAAAGCACTGCACGCTAAAGACGAATTCTTAGCCACCATGAGCCATGAACTCCGCACCCCCCTCAGCGCGATCCTGGCCCTGACCGAACTGCTGCGCGAAGAGGTCTATGGCCCATTGAACGAAAAACAGCACAAATCGCTGCACGGGGTTGAGGAAAGCGGCCACCATCTACTGTCCCTGATCACCGACATCCTCGACGTCTCGAAAATCGAAGCGGGGAAGCTGGAATTGGAAATCAGCCCGGTCGAGGTCGCGGAGCTGTGCCAGGCCAGTCTGGAGTTTGTACAGTCGCAGGCCCGCGCAAAACACCTGAAAGTCGTGTTAACGCTGGACAGCACGGTC
>JAVEWB010000416.1:0-2728 GCA_034004765.1 Anaerolineae bacterium | reverse complement strand
TCCCTTCGATGAGGTGGCGCTCTACGGGGCACAGGTACATGCGGTGGAGCCGGATGCGGAAGCATACAAACAGCCCATCCAGGAGTTATTAGTACGTGAGGGAATCCAGATCCACACGATCGAATGGATCGCCCCAACGCTGGAGGATGTTTTCATCTCGTCGGTCAAACCACGGGGAGAAGAATGAGGAATTTGGAATTAAGAATTAGGAATTGGGAATTAAGCAATCAAGCAGGGTGTCGAGGTAGCCGCGGCTTCCATACCGCGCCGGGATACAAAAAGATAACGTGGAGGGGTAAATGAATCTAAAGCAGTTCATACAATCACTGAATACGGCGAAGGTGGTGGGCGGGATCGCGCTGCTGGCGTTGATCGTCGTACTCGTACAGCAGGTCGTCGCCGCGCCGCAGGTGCAGGGCGGGGGCAGCACGTTGGAAGCCTCCGGCATCATCCAGGCGGAAGAGGTCGCTATCGCCAGCGAGTTTGGCGGGTTGATTACCGAGATCCCCGTTGCCGAAGCCGAAGAGGTTGCAAAGGGAGATGTGCTGGTGCAGCTCGACACAACACTTCTGGATGCGAAGATCGAAGCTGCCAACGCACTGGTCGCTATGGCCGAGGCAGGGCTGGCACAGGCCAAAGCGGGGGCGCGCCCCGGAGAACGTGCCATTGCCGAAGCGCAGCTCGCGCAGGTCGAAGCCTATCAAACCGCAGCCGCGCGTGCCGTTGCCGATACCCAGGCAATAATTGCCAATCCGCAGGAGATCGACCTGCAGATTGCGGTGACTCAGGCGCAGATCGAGTCCGCAGAGCATCAAATCGCCAAAGCGGCAGAAGCACGAGATGCAGCCGAGACCGGGATGATCCGGGCCAAAGCTGCGCCCGACGAAGGGCTGCACCGCTTCACCGGAGACAGCGGCAACGTCGGCGACCTCCCGGAGGAAGTACGGAATCAGCTCCCTGCAGAAGATGGAACCTATCCCCTCGGCGACGGGGTGGAAATCAAGATCGATGGTGGTCAGTATACCTATTACAAATGGGTGGACGTCGTGCTGCCCAACGCCGTACATCTGGCTCCCATCTCGTGGTGGCAAACATGGATTGGCGTCAATTCGGCCGCCGCTCAAAAGGATGGGTACCAGGCCCAATTGGAACACCTCTACGAACGGCGGTCGAACCCGCAGACGCTCCTGACGAAAGCGGATGAAGCGCGCAGCGCCAGGGCACAGGCTGAGGCACAGGTCAGCATAGCAGAAGCCCAGGTCTCCGCAATGGGAAACGGTGCAACCGCCGAGCAGATCAAGGCGCTGGAAGCCCGCGTTGCGCAGGCTAAAGCAGGTCGGGATTCGCTCGTGCGGCAGCGCGAGATGCTGACGCTCAAAGCCCCCCTCGCCGGGACGGTCGTGGACATTGTGACCCATCCGGGTGAAATCGCCTCTCCCGGTGCAGAGATTCTCACGTTGGCCGACCTCGCTCACCTTACCCTCACCGTCTACGTCCCGGAGAACCGTATCGGCCAAATCAACCTGGGCACTCCTGTACAAATCAGGGTAGACAGCTTTCCCGGACGGATCTTCGAGGGGGAAGTCGTGCACATTGCCAGCAGCGCAGAGTTCACCCCACGCAATGTAGCCACCCAGGAGGAACGGATCAACCTGGTCTTCGCCGTCGACATCCGGCTGACCAATGAGGATGGCGCGCTCAAACCGGGGATGCCCGCCGATGTCTTCTTTACGGAGTAGAGCGAGGCGGATGATGAACAACGAGGATATGACCATGATAAAGAAACAACGCTACCACTGGCCAATGGCCATGCTGGCACTCATCTTGATAATCAGCGGATGCACGGCAGGAGAAACTCCCCTCGCCTTGGGAGCTAACAAAGAAGAGCCACTTTGGGCATCGGGCACGATTCGAGCGACGGAGATCCGCCTGGCCAGCGAGCAGGGAGGGCGCATCGAAACGCTCTCCATCGAAGAAGGCATGCAGGTCGCGGAAGGAGATGCTCTGGCGGTCATCGATGCCACCCCCTGGCTCCTCCAGTTGTACCCTGCGGAGGCCGCCGTGGCCACGGCCAAAGCTGATTTGGCCGAATTGAAGGCCGGAGCGCGCCCGGAGGAAATCGAAGCCGCCCGCGCAGCGTTGGCCTTAGCCGAAGCACAGCGCGACGGCGCGAAGGCGGCCTGGAATCACGCGCTGGCACAGGTGCGGAACCCGCAGGAGCTCGATACCCAGATCATCCAGGCCCGCACGACGGCAGCGTTAGCCGCGCAGGGTGTGGAGAAGGCACAATCCGACCTTCAGATCGCGGAGTTCACCTACGATCGTAAAGAGATGACACAGAAGCAGTTCGAGGGTTGGGAACTGCGCTCGGCTCAGCAGGCCTTAGCCTCCGCGCAGGCCGATCAGAAAGCGGCACAGGCGGCCCTGGATCACCTGCTGGCCATCCGCGAGCGCCCGCTGGGCTACATTGCGCTGGCGCACGCCGCTGAAGGGGAATACCGGGTCGCCGAGGAAGGTGTCGCCGTCGCTCAAGCCCAATTGGACGATCTGCTGGACGGTGCCACCCCCGAGGAGATCGCCGTCGCGGATGCCGCCGTGCGGCAGGCCGAAGCGGAGGCCGCCATCATCCGCGTGCAGGTCGAAAAATGCACCCTCACCAGCCCCATCGACGGCGTTGTGTTGGAGCGGGCCTTCCAAATCGGGGAAATCGTGGCACCCGCGGCGACCA
>JAVEWB010000415.1:0-2729 GCA_034004765.1 Anaerolineae bacterium | reverse complement strand
GCGGGGCCCTCGTCAACCGTCCGCCCGTCACCCCACAGGGAGCACCCGAAGCGCTGCAAAGCGCGCTGCTGGAGACAACGCGAGCGCTGCAGGCCCTGGCACAACGTACCGGCATCTCACTGCCGCTGGAATAATATGGGCATTCATAAATATAACTGTGAAGGAAGGGAAAAGTTGAGCAAACACTTCATCGCCATCGCCGGAAATATTGGAGCCGGAAAATCCACGCTCACCTCGATGCTGAGCCAGCGCCTGGATTGGGAACCTTTCCTGGAAGGGGTCAACGACAACCCCTATCTCGCCGATTTTTATGAGAATATGGAACGGTGGAGCTTCCACTCCCAGGTCTTCTTTCTGGCAGGCCGGCTCCGCCATCACCGCCAGTTGCTGGATCGTCCCAACTCCGTGATCCAGGATCGCACGGTCTACGAGGACGCAGAGATCTTCGCCTGCAACCTCTATGAGCGCGGCGCAATGGAGGAGCGGGACTACGAGACCTATCGGGCGCTCTATGCAGCGGTCACCTCCATCTTGCCGCCTCCCGACCTGGTGATCTACCTGCGGGCATCGGTGGAGACGCTCGTCCAGCGCATTCAACAGCGAGACCGTCCTTACGAACGCCAGATTGCTCCGGATTATCTGGAGCAGCTCAATGCGCTCTACGAAACATGGTTTCAGAGCTTTTCCCTCTGCCCGGTGCTGGCCGTCCCTGCGGATCGCCTGGATTTCGTCTCCAACAATTCCCACCTCGATCTGATCACTGAGAAAATCACGGAACGCCTGCAGGGCAAGGAAATCGTCACTTTCGATTAGGACCAGAAAAAGACAGTCATGAAAGGCAAAAGCGCCAATTCAGAAGATCACTTCGAGAAGCCCCGAGATGCAAAGCCCTCCGGGCACTCTGCCGATGAAACGGTGAAGCAGTTCTCGTTTCTCTATGAAGCGGCGCGCGCGCTGAACACGACCCTCGATCTCAACGAGATCCTACAGCAGTTGATGAATCTGACCCGGCAGCACTTTCGCCCCGACGCCGTGTCCGTGGCATTGGTGGAGCCTAACGGAACGCTGCTTTTCAAAGCCGCCTCAGGCAAAGCGGCGCAGCGGATCAAGGAGACACGTCTTGCCCCGGGAACAGGGATTGTCGGCTGGGTCGCCATCCACGGAGAGCCGGTCTGGATCTCTGACGTCAATGCCGACCCGCGGTTCTATCCCGGCACCGATCAAAAAACCGGCTTTGTAACGCGCTCCATCTACGCCGTCCCCGTCCAATATGGGGACTACACCATGGCCGTGCTGGAGATGATCAACCCGCCGGCAGCGCTCGAACTGGCGGAGATCCAGGAGATCATGAAAGCGCTGGCAGCCCTGGCTGCGCCGGCCATCCGCAACGCGGCCCTCTTCAAGAAAGTCAGCGAAGCCGAAGCGCGCTACCAGCAGCTCTTCAACACGAACATCGATCCTATCGCGATCATCGACGGCGAAGGACACATCCTGGAATTGAACCAGGCCGCGCAAAAGCTGCTTGCTCTCGCGAAGGAAACGCCTTCGCAGCCCGATCTATCGACATTGGGGCTCACGCCGGAGCAGTTCGTCGAATTCAAGGCCCTCCTCAAAAAAGATCAGGTCGTCTCCTGGGAAGCCGTCCTGGGCACCTCAAAAGATGAGCCCTACACGTTAGAAATCCATCTGACGCAGGTGCAGGACTACACCGCCGATGCCGCCTATCAATGGTTGGCCCACGACATCACCGACCGGACCGCTCTCGAAACCATGCGCGAACAGCTTTCCCACATGATTGTCCACGATCTGCGCACCCCCTTGGGCAACATCACCAACAGCCTGGAGCTGATCCGCAACGCCTGGGCGGACAAAGACAGCACCATGCCCGTCGATCAAGTTGTGCGCATTGCCCTCCGCAGCGCCCAACGCATGGAGCGACTGATCAGCAACATCCTCGACCTGGCACGCTTGCGCACCCAAGAGAAGACACTCACCATGAGTGAGGTCAATATCAATGCGCTGGCACAGGAGGTCGCCGAGATCAGCGAGCCCTCCCTGCTTCACCGGCATCAGACCTTTATAGCGCATGTGCCGGAGGATTTACCCACGCTCTCCGGGGATGCCGAGCTGCTGCGGCGGGTCCTGACCAACCTGCTGGACAACGCCATCAAATTCACGCCAAATCGTGGGATCATCGAGCTGACCATCAGTTATAACGACGAAGAATTCCAATTTGCCGTCAGCGACAACGGTCCGGGCATTGCCCCCGAAGACCTGGAGCATCTCTTCGAGATTTATGTGCGCGGCAGAAACGTCGGCAGCATCAAAGGCACCGGCGTTGGATTAGCCTTCTGCAAACTCGTCATCGAGGCTCATGGCGGGCGCATTTGGGTAAAGAGTATCCCAACAGAGGGCACCATCTTCATCTTCACGCTGCCGCGGCACAGACATGATACAACCCCGCCCCCTACCCTACACCAAGGAGCTGCATGACCGAGAAACTTTACTACAACGACGCCTACTTACGCGAATTCAGCGCACAGATCGAAGCAGTCCGGGCAACCGACCGGGGGACAGCCGTGCGCCTGGATAAAACGGCCTTCTATCCCACCGGCGGCGGGCAGGCCCATGATGGTGGCACATTGGACGAGATTCCTGTATTAGATGTGTGGACCGACGAAGCCGGCGAAGTCTGGCATCTGCTGGAGACTGCGCCAACCACGGAAACC
>JAVEWB010000034.1:0-12550 GCA_034004765.1 Anaerolineae bacterium | reverse complement strand
AACCCCCTGGATAAGCTCGTCGAAGCTGCGGAACTTCTGGAGACGCTCGAATCGCGCTTCCGCGAGATCTAGGGTGGCTACCACGGCTTTTAGAGCGGGGACTGGCATCCAGTCCCCGCTTTTTTTGCGGATAGGGGTGCGTTGCGTTTAACTGACCTGGAGTTATGATAGGGTGATGTAAGGGCTCCCGGCACTCTGGGGGGGCCGATGTTATCTAAGGTGATGCAGAATGCGGGTTGTGTATCGTGATCAATCGTGGGAATTTAACCGGAGCATGCCGGTCTTTCGTCTGTTGGAAGAACTGCACGTGCTTCCGGAGAGTGTCCTGGTCCTGTGCAACGGTCAGTTGCTGACGGAAGACCAGCGGGTAAACCCTGGGGACGATGTGAAAATTGTAGCCGTGGTCTCCGGGGGATAGCTATATGAAGTGTCGAAAGTGTGGTGCGCCGGCAGTTATCCATTTGCGGCACCATAAACTGGCGCTGTGTGCGCTCGATTATCTGACCTGGTTCGTCGATCAGACCGAGCGCATCATGGGCAAATACCGTATGGCCACCCGCGAGGAGCGTATCCTTGTGGCGGTCTCCGGCGGGAAGGACAGCCTGGCGCTGTGGGATGTTCTCTTGCGGCTTGGCTATCAAGCCGACGGCCTGTACATCAACCTGGGGATCGATGGCGGATTGAGCTACTCTTCCAAATCCGCTGATAAGGCCCGGAGCTTTGCCGCACAGCATCCTGAGGCGCGGCTGCACATAGTGGATATTCCCGACCTTTATGGTGAGAGCATCCCCGAGGTGGCCCGACGCAGGCACCGTGGCCATCAGACCTGTTCGGTCTGCGGCCTCATCAAGCGACATGAGATGAATCGCGTTGCGCTGGCCGAGGGCTATCAGGTGCTGGCAACCGGGCATAATCTGGATGATGAAGCGGCGGTCCTTTTTGGCAACGTCCTGCGCTGGCGCGGTGCCTACCTCCTGCGTCAGGGGCCGGTGCTCCCTGCCGAGGCCGCTCATCTGGCGCGTAAAATCAAGCCCTTCTGCCGTTTCTACGAGCGCGAGACGGCAGCCTATACGCTGCTGCGCGGGATTGATTACATTTATGATGAGTGTCCCTTCGCTTTAGGTGCGACCAGCTTGAAGCACAAAGAGGTGCTTACGCAGATGGAGCACGATGCGCCGGGTACAAAACTCCACTTTTACGTGAGCTTCTTGAAAGCAAAGGAAGAGGGACTCTTTTATCAGTCGGAGGAGGCCCTGGCTGGGCTGCACCCCTGTGTGCGCTGCGGGCAGCCCACGCTTGCGCCCGATCTTTGTGCATTCTGCCGTTTGTGGGAGGGAGACTAAATGATGTCAATGATGATGTTGATCCTGGTGCTTCTGGGTGTGGTAGGTGGGCTGGCTTTATTGGGGCTCGGAGGCTACGCACTCTATGAGAGCTTTACCAAAGAGGAGGGAGCGCGTGTCTGGTTGGGTTCTCCCATGACGCTCCGCATTGTGGGAGTGATTGTTCTGTTGGCAGGACTGGTTTTGCTTGTCTCCCCCATCTTGCTGCTTGTGTTCGGCCTTGGCCTTATGCCGGTCATGCCTTAGCGGTTTAAGGAGACACTATCTATGACAGTGCAACTTTCACCCAGTCAGTTCCGCGAGCTTGCCGGCCGTATCGAAGAGGAGGTTGCCCGCGTGATCGTAGGGCAGCAGGAGGTGGTGCGCCACGCTTTGGTTGCCCTCCTGGCCGACGGTCATCTGCTGCTCGAGGGGCTGCCGGGATTGGGAAAAACCATGCTGGTGCGCACGTTGGCCTCTGTGCTGCAGCTCGAATTCACGCGCGTGCAGTTCACACCTGACCTGATGCCCGCCGATATCATCGGTACCGATGTCCTCGAAGTCACCGACGCCGGCGAGCGGTATTTTCGTTTCCATCAGGGACCCCTTTTCACCAACTTGCTGCTGGCCGACGAGATCAATCGGGCCACGCCCAAGACGCAGTCCGCCCTCCTGGAGGCCATGCAGGAACATCAGGCCAGCGTGGGGGGAACGACCTATCCGCTTACTCGGCCTTTCCTGGTCCTGGCGACGCAGAATCCAATTGAGCTGGAGGGGACGTATCCGCTCCCTGAGGCACAGCTTGACCGGTTTCTGTTCAAGGTGAACGTGGGCTATCCCTCTGCCGAGGATCTGGTGGAAATCATGGCCCGCACGACGGGGGCCGAGATCGCCGTGGTCGATCCGGTCGCCGATGGTGAGACGCTGCTTGCCATGCAGGGACTGGCGCGGGGCGTCCCTGTGGCGACACCGGTGTCGGATTACGTGGCGCGTTTGATCGTAGGTACGCATCCTGACGCCCCGGATGCGGTTGATCTGGTGCGCCATGCCGTGCGCTATGGAGCCAGTCCGCGCGGTGCTCAAGCGTTGATTTTGGGAGCTAAAGTGACGGCGCTCCTCGCCGGGCGCTACAATGTGGCGTTGGAGGACATCCGGGCGGTAGCTCCTGCGGCACTGCGCCACCGCCTGATTCTGACGTATGAGGCAGAAGCGGAAGGGATCGACGCGGACGCCGTGATTGCGGCACTTCTCAAGGCGGTCCCTGAGGCTTGAGGTCTTGGCTGCTCTCTTGGATTTTTTTACCGAATGGCCAGGTTTAACTGAGATGCGGGGCATGTATGGATCTCGAAAGTGAACTCCCTCTCCTCTCGCGCCTGCGCTTTGTCGTGCGCCGACCCCGCCGCGGCGGCTCATGGGGCGAGCGGCGTTCGACGCGCCGTGGCTCGGGACTTGAGTTCGCCGACTACCGCGACTACACGCCAGGGGATGACCCCCGCCGCGTGGATTGGAATCTCTACGCGCGGCTGGATCGCCCTTACGTCCGCCTCTATGAAGAGGAAGAGGACCTCGTCGTGACGGTGCTGTTGGATGGCAGCGCTTCGATGGGCTGGGGGGAGGAGCAGATAGCACGCTGGCCGCTGGCCTGCCGGATTGCGCAGGCACTGGGCACACTGGCACTGCTCGGCGGCGACTCGCTGCGTGGGGGAATACTTGGCGGGACTGCTGTGACTGCGACGTGGGGGCCAGCCCGCGGTCGAGGCCATGTTTCTGCGTGGGCGGCCTGGCTTGAGACGCTGCACCTGGGGGAGAAAGCCGCGCTGGGGGAGGCGCTGTCTGCCGTCGCGCTGCGTCCCGGCCGCCCAGGCCTGACGCTGCTGCTGACGGACGGCTATGACGTGCCGGGTTTGCGAGCGGGGCTGGCAGCGCTTGCGGCGCGTGGGCATGAAGTGGTGCTGCTCCATTTGCTTACACCGGAGGAGCTTGATCCCGGACTGCGTGGTGATTTGCGGCTGGTCGACAGCGAGACGGGCGAGCACCAGGATGTGACGGTCGACGGGGCTGCGCTGGCGGCCTATGACCGCCGTCTTGCGACCTGGCGATCCGAGCTGCGCACGCTGGCGGGGAAACATGGGGGACGGTACGCCTTGCTGCGGACGGATCTTTCCCTTCATCGGATCTTTCTGGAGGAATTGCGCCATGCTGCCGTTGTGCGGTGAGACGTGGGGGGAGGCAGTCCAGTGGGCTGCGGCTCAATTGCAGCAGACCGATCGTCCGCGCCTGGAAGCCGAGCTTTTGCTCTCCACGTTGTTGGGAGTCCCAAGGACGACCGTCTTGGCACACCCGGAAACGGTTCTTTCCGAAGCTGTGGCGGCTGCTTACGTGGAGTATGTGCGCCGACGTTGTTCCGGAGAGCCGCTTCCGTACATCAGAGGACACGCGGAATTCTTCGGCCTCAATTTTTTCATCACGCCGGATGTGCTGATCCCGCGACCGGAGACGGAACTGCTGGTCGAGGAATCCCTGGCGTGGATGCGTGAGCGACTGGAAGCATCGAGGCAGGGGACATCGTCGAGCGTATTGGGGGCCGGGCTGCAGGCTGCGGATGTCGGGACCGGCTCAGGATGCATTGCTGTGGCGTTGGCGAGCTCCGCGCCGGGCCTGCATCTCTACGCCATCGATCTGTCCAGTCCGGCGCTGTGGGTCTCGCAGGTCAATGCGGAGCGTCATGGTGTT
Source organism: Anaerolineae bacterium (assembly GCA_034004765.1). Classification (GTDB taxonomy): domain Bacteria; phylum Chloroflexota; class Anaerolineae; order B4-G1; family SLSP01; genus JAVEWB01. The sequence goes on along the minus strand of JAVEWB010000034.1, from coordinate 8,495 downwards.
GCGGACCGTATCACGTTTCTCAATGGTGACCTCTTAACCCCCCTGCCTGCTTCTGTTGATCTTATTGTGAGCAATCCCCCCTATGTGGCTGAGAATGAGTGGAGTCTCCTGCCGTCTTCCGTAAAGCGGGAGCCCGCGCTGGCACTGTTAGGCGGGCCCGATGGACTGAATCCTTTGCGCGACTTGCTGCTGCAGAGCGGGGCACACCTGCGTGCCGGTGGGCTGCTGCTGGCAGAGATAGGAGAGCGCCAGGGAGCGGCGTCACTGGAACTGGCGCGCGCGGCATTCCCGGATGCGCACTGCTCGGTGCTTCCCGATCTTTCCGGCAAAGACCGCGTCCTTAAGATCCGCTTGGAGTGATGAGGGTAGTATTGGTAAAGTTTGAATTTTAAACTTTCTTGGTTTATGAAAATTAACGTTACTTAGAGGATGGTTTGTACGTTTATATATATAAAGTGTATGATTTTTAATCATTGGGACGGAGCTTGCGCCTGCCTGATGTGGGGAGGCCGCAGGGGATGCTCTTATATTTTGAGAAGAGGTTGAAGTCAGTGCTGTCATTGCGTAACAAAACGATGCTTATTATGGTCGTGACCTTTGTTGTATTAGCGGTCATGTTCTATGGGATTGCGTGTTTCACTCTGTTGGGTAGTTTCTCCAATTTGGAAGCGTACTACACCCGTCAGAACGTCGAGCGTGTCTCGAATGCTCTGGATGAAGACCTTGCGGATCTGAGCAGGATGACTCACGACTGGGCCGCCTGGGATGATTCTTATCTCTTCGTCGAAGATCGGAACGAGGCGTATATTCAGTCAAATTTGGTTGGGAGTCTCTTCCCGGATAATAGACTCAGCCTCATCCTCTATCAGCATATGTCCGGTGAGATTGTCTGGAGCGGCGCTTTTGATCTCCAGGAGGATGAAAGCGTGCCCGTTCCGCAGGAGCTTGTGGCGCACCTACGGGGTGATTCTTCGTTGCAGCAGGTCAATGCGGGGGACCACCTGCAAGGGATTCTTTTGCTCTCTCAGGGCCCGATGCTTATAGCTGCGGAGCCCATCGTGACCAGTGATGGAGCAGGTCCGGCCCGCGGCACGCTCATTATGGGACGCTACCTGGACGAGGCAGAGGTTGTACACCTGGAGGAGACTACCTATACCGACTTGACGCTGGCGCGTCTGGAACAGGCGGAGGCCCTGCCGGATTTCCACGCGGCGCTGGCGGAGCTTTCCGAAGAGGCTCTGATTTTTGTGCAGCCGCTGACTACGGAAACCATCATGGGGTATACACTGATCCGCGACCTTTATGACGAACCGGCTCTGGTGCTGCGCGTCGCAATGGAAAGGGATATTTATCGGCAGGGACAGGTAGCGGTTAATTCCCTGCTCTTCTTATTGGTTGCTGCAGGGTTTGTTGTTATTTCGGTGACGATGCTGGTCTTGCAGCGGCTCATTATTCGGCGGGTGGAATCTCTGGGACAGGGTGTAAGCCAAATCACTGAAAGCGGGACACTTTCCTTGCGGCTCCCCGTCAGCGGGCAAGACGAACTCTCGAAGCTGGCGGAGGATATCAATGAGATGTTGGTCACGTTGGATCAGTCCATCACTGCACTGGGCCAGCAGCTCGGGCGGGTGAATCTCCTCAATCAGATCACGTCCGCTATTGCCGAGCGACAGGACCTGAGCAGCATTTTCCGGGTGCTGGTGCGCCGTTTGGAGGATCATTTTCCGGTTGACTTTGCCTACGTCTATCTGTTGGACCCTGAGTCGCATGTTTTGACGTTGGGCGCGTTGGGCCCTAAAAGCACCCGAATAGCAAAGCAGGCCGCTTTGCTTGAAGAAACTCATATCCCTTTGGCTGCCTCGGGTGTGGAAGCCTGTGCCAGGGGCGAGGTGGTTTATATCCCGGATCTTGCGGAGGGACAAACCGAATTCTTCCATCAATTGTACGAATTGGGTAGCCGCTCTCTGCTTGCGCTGCCCCTCATGGCGACGAATCACGTGCTGGGCGTTCTGTTGGCCGCCCGCGGCGAGGTCGACAGCTTTGGCACGGCCGAACGTGAGTTTTTGCTGGGGTTGAGCCAGCATGTTTCCCTGGCGGTGCGGCAGGCGCGGCTGTATCGGGATCTGCAGAACGCGTATGACGAACTGCATCAGGCCCAGCAAGCTGTCATGCGGCAGGAGAGATTACGAGCGTTGGGACAGATGGCGAGTGGGATTGCCCACGACATTAATAATGCTTTGACACCTGCTGTGATCTACGTGAGCATGCTCTTGAGGGATTCGGATCTAAGCCCGGCGGCGCAGCGGCAGCTTCAGGCGGTCTATACGGCCTGCAACGACGTTGTCCAGACAGTGTCGCGGATGCGGGAGTTCTATCGTAAGCGTGCGGACGATGATACGCTGTATTCCATCGACTTGAATAAGATCGTCTTGCAGGTGCTTGATCTGACGCGCCCACGCTGGAAGGATATGCTGCACGAATCGGGACGGGTCATCGATTTGCAGACGGAGTTGAAAGAGGATCTCCTCCCTATTCTGGGAGTCGAAAGTGAAATACGGGAGGCGTTGACCAATCTGATTTTCAATGCAGTCGATGCCATGCCCGAGGGTGGAATATTGACGCTGCGGACCTCAACCCGACTGCTTGGCGCTTCGCTCGAAGCGCAGCCGGAGCAGGTCACCGCTGTGGTGCTTGAAGTTGTCGATACGGGCGTGGGTATGAGTCAAGAGATGCGGGAGCATTGCTTTGAGCCTTTCTTCTCCACGAAGGGGGCGGAGGGGACCGGACTGGGCCTGTCGATGGTTTATGGCATCATGCAGCGGCATGGGGGGAGTATTGAGGTGGACAGCGTTCCGCGACAGGGAACCACGATGCGCCTGTGCTTCCCGGTTGTAAATGGTCTGCCGGTGGGTGAGGAGGAGCTTGATCTGGCTGGGACGGTCCCGGCCCTGCGTATCTTGTGTATCGATGATAACCCGGTGCTGCTGCACTCATTGAAAGAGCTTCTGGAGAGCGAAGGGCATACCATCGTAACTGCGGAAGTGGGTCAGGACGGCATGCAGCGCTTTGTCGAGGCGCGTGCAGTGGATCGACCCTTCCATGCTGTGATCACGGATCTGGGTATGCCGTATATGGATGGCCGGCAGGTAGCCCAGGCGGTGAAGACCGAATCGCCGGAGACGGTGGTGATCCTGCTGACAGGGTGGGGCGAATCGCTGAAGGCCGAGCATGACATCCCCGCGGGGGTGGACTATCTTGTGAGTAAGCCGCCACAGATTCAGGCGCTGCGCAAGGTGCTTGCAAAAGTGGCCAAGAAGGTTCTGCTGATGGCCCCGGAAGCTGAAGTGTTGGGGTAGAGGTCTTTGGTTGCATCCTGGGCGCTGCAACCAAAGACTCTCCTTTAGCAGGTTATTTCTGACAGACCGGGCAGAAGTAGGTGCTGCGCTGGCTCTGGGTGATCCGCGTGACCGGATAGCCACAGCGGGGACAAGAGTCTCCCTCGCGGTCGTATACGGCAAGCTGTTCTTGCTGCTGTCCCAGTGTCCCATTGGGATAGACGTACTGCCGGTCGCCCAGACTGGTCCCGCCGTTCCCGATACTCTCTTCTAAGGTGGCCACGATGGCGTCATGGAGGCGGCAGGCTTCCTCATGCGTCAGCGTGCTGGCGCTGCGCTGCGGATGAATCCCGGCCCGCCACAGCGCTTCACTGGCGTAGATGTTGCCCAGCCCAGCGATGAATCTTTGATCCAGGAGCAGCCGCTTGATTTCGCCGCGGTGCCCCTTTAGCCGCGCGGCAAAGTCGCTGCCGGTGAAGTCCGGGGAAAGTGGCTCTGGTCCTAACTTATCCAGGAGCACTGCCGGATCCTCGGTCAGGTAAAAGCGCCCAAACTTGCGCGTATCGACGAAAAGCAGCCAGGTGTCATCGTCCAATCGAAAACGCAGCCGGGCATAAGGGTCATCATTGGATTCTTCGGCGGCGCGAATGACGAACTTACCGGTCATGCGCAGGTGGACCAGCAGCGTGTTCCCGCTGTGCAACGAGAACCGCAGGAATTTGCCCCGCCGATCGATGGCATCGATCCTGGCCCCGATCACCCTCTCCTTGAAGCTCTCCGGCGACGGGCGATCGATGGTGCCTTCCCAGAATAGAACAATATCGGTAATGGTCCGTCCACACAGATGTGGGGTGAGTTCCCGGACGATGGTTTCGACTTCCGGCAGTTCTGGCATGGGTTGGGCTAGTCCAGGAATTCGATGACTTCCCCGTCGGGGATGGTGCGCCAGCGGTGGGTGTTGACGTCATGCATCCGCCCGGCGAGGATCTGAGCACGATCCGGGTAGCCGCGCACCTCCCAGTAGCCGGGAAGCGGATGGTCAATGAGTTCGACACGCACCACGCTCTTGGCGGACTTGTAGCCCCACAGGTACGGGACGAATCCACGCACGGGGCCGCCGTAGTCCGAGTCGAGGGGTTCACCATCGAACTCGTAAGCCAGCAGGGTGCGCTCTTGCAGCGCGATCTCCAGGGGAATCGCGGTGGTGTAGATCTTGCGATAGGAGTAGAAGTTCACATGGGTCGCTTCCGGCTTGAGTCCCGCCAGGGCGAAGATTTCACGCAGGTGGACGCCGCCCCACTCTCCGCGCACCGACCAGCGAGTGACCGAGGTCAGCCGTGCGTCGGCGAGCGTTTTGGGGAGCGCGCGGAGTTCTGCGTAGCTCAGGACGATGGGCTTTTCAACGAGTCCTGTGATCTCAATTTTCCAATCCTGTGCGTTCAACGGGCCGGGATGCCCCTCCGCCCAGAAGATAGGGGTGTGCATTTCTTGCAGCTTGCCCATGGGCCTCTCCTTAATAGTGAAGCCCCTAAGGACTTTCTCAAGCCTTTAGGGGCTTATCGTTTCCTACCGCGGGTAGCCGTAGATCGATTCGTACCGCGTCATCAGCCTGGAGAAATGTTCCGTTTCCGCAGCCGCAAGCTTCATGAACATCTTCCGGCCTTCCGGCGATGCAGCCTCTTCCGCGCTTTGACGGTAGAGGTTGAAGCTCTTGTCCTCCGTCGTGAGTGCAAAGAGCAGCGCATCTTCGAGCGTCGCGCCCTCTACCAGAGCCTCGATGACTTGCCTGTCCTTGGGGAAGATTGGCTCCTTCAGGTCGATGGGAGTGACCTGATCCAACTCCGGGATGTCGCACCAGGTGTCATCACAGATGAGCGATGCATATTGGCGTTGGAGGAAGATGTAGTGGTTGAGTTCGTCATCCGCCAGTTGACGGAACATCTTTTTGGTTTCTTCATCCTTGCTGAGGGTGACGGCCCGGAGGTAGAACTCCCGACTTTCCTGTTCCAGCTTCAAGGCTTTGTTTATGATCTCTAAGGTATCCATCTTTCATTCTCCTTGGAAAGTTAAGTAATGCAGGTAGACCTTTACATTGCTGAAAAGAGCGATCCTGAGTGACTATGGTGACAGCGTCAGTTCGCCGCGTCCGACTGTTGAATGCATGCCGTTGTAGGTGTCTTTGGATCCCAACGCGGCAATGATCGCGTAGGTGTCGCCCGGCTCCAGAACTTTGTCGTAGGCGTCGCCGGAGTTGAGCGGGATTTGCAGCTCGAAGCGGGTCACACCCTCCTGCTCGATGCCGGCGAAGGCCACGATGTCATTCGTCCCTCCCAGCTCTTCGTCGGCGGGGTGGTTGGGTCCCGCCGGAGCGGTCCCGTAGGCATCCCAGAGTTTTGCTTCTCCATTCTCCACGTAGCCGAAGAGGTAATCCGCATCTTTCATCCCTTGCGTGGGCTCGATGCCGATGGAGACCCATCCCGCCGTCGGCCCTTCCATGGCCAGGTAGAGGTAGGTCCCGTCATGCCGCCACCGCAGGGTGATGGTTTTGATCTGGGTCTCATCCGTGTATTCGTCCGGCGCGATGATGCCATCGGCGATCCAGGTGAAGGTATCGTCTGCTGTCTCTGTGAGTGCTTCTTGCGTTGGCTCTTCCGTTGTGTCTGTCTCAGGCGCTTGCGTTTCCTCTATAGACGGCTCGACAGGTGCTTCCCTGGGCACTACCGCTTCAGGGGTGGGCGTCGGGCTTCCGCATCCTACGAGCAGTATCATGCTGAGGAGCAGTGCCGCTATGAGCTGACCGTGTCGTGTTTCCATGGTTACTTCCCTCCTGCTGATCCTGATCTGTGTCCAATAATAAATATAATTATATTTATTATAGTGTAAAATCAAGTTTAGTCAAGGTGGAAATAAACAGCAAGGGGCTGAAGACCCGCATTAGCCCCTTGCCCATTTGCTGCACTCCCTGTTTATTCGAGGACGCAGATGGCACCGGCATCCTTAATGCGTAGGGCCAATGTCTCCATGATGCGGAAGCGGTGCTCGAGATTCACAGTTTCCACAAATGCTGTGGAGAGATCCATCCCGATGGCCAGATCCACGTAGTGCGGCTGCACGGCGATGACCAGGACCTTGCCCTCCGGCATCACGGGGGTGGTGAAGACGCCGCCCAGGGCCTGTTTCTCCACTAACTCGGACTCCAGCACGCCCCTGCGTCCGTAGACGCGTTGGAGCTGTGCGAATTTCATCGGGTGCATGACCACGGCATAGGGGCCGTAGAATCCTGCCGTGACCAGTTTGGCGGTCGCCTGGGAGATACCGGCCAGTGCCTGGCCTTCTTCTTCCCACTTGCCTAATTTGAGCGTCTGCCGCCCCTCGGCGGTCAAGAGCCCCGGAACTCCTTCTTCATTGCCATTGAGGATCAGGCAGTCCTCGGCGAAAACGCTTTTTGCCGCTGCCGCTCCAACCGGTGCAGTGTCAAAAGGCTGCTGTCCGGAGTTGGAGAGTTCCAAATCTTTGGCGGTAATGACGAATTCCTGGGTAAGTGTGGTCAGCGGAACTTGCGCGGTCATTTTGGCGCGGACCGTCCCCTCTTCGTCCCCTTTGTACGTATAGAGTGGGACGGTGTAGGCTCCAAAGCCCAACGGTCCGTAGAGGTTGAGGATCCGCCGTCCAACCAGGATCTGTTGGGCCATTTGGTTGACCGTTGTATCGACTTCGTGCCACTGCTCTGCGGTAAGGGGCGCGTCTTCGCGCATCAGTATCGTTTCCATTTAGCTATTCTCCTTTCGTTTTAGACTGCCGATCGTCCAACCTCGCCCTGACGGGGCGGGGGTCGTGCGTCGCTTTAGCCGCTTGAAGAGCTGCTCGTGATAGAGTTCGTGCCCCCGTGCGTCATTGACCACGTCTTTGAGGCCGCTATCTACCATACGAGTAAGAAACTGCCCGTACATTTCCGAAGTTTGCTGCTCCAGCTCGATATCCGCTTCCAGCATGGTATCCACGTCCTGGGGAACGGTGACCTCGTGGTGGGTCAGGGGAATATCCTGGCCACTGCCTGTCAGCCCTTCTCCGAACCAGCCCATGTGCTGCATTTCATTGATCGCCTGCACTTCGAGCTGATGGGAGACTTCTTCATCCTTCTGGTGCAGCAGGAAGGAGTGGGTCATATATTGGAGGAGGGCTGCATATTCGTGCTGCATTCCCCACTCCAGCGACTCTTTATCGACGCTGGCGATGGAAGGTTGCTCTTCGGGAGCCGGTTCCTGTCCTTCTTCGGCCAGTGCGGCTGCCTGTGTTTTATCGACGAAGTGGGAGAAATCCCCGTGGTGCCGTTCTTCGTCCTCCAGGATGTGCGCTATGTCGGCACGGATATCCGGGTCGTCGATGCGGTTGAGGTAGTCCCGGTACATGGCAATCGCACGGTTCTCTGCGGCCACGTCCTGCTGCATCCACTCCGGTGCCGGGGAGGTGGTAACCTCCGTGAACCCGCGCTCAATGGTTGGGTCGCCGCCCAGTTTGACGATCCAGCGCGAGAGGATCCAGAAGTGCCGCATTTCGTCTCGGGCGATGCCCTCGATTTCGCACGCCAGCTCACCTTCGCCCATCAGATAGGCGTGGCGCAGGTACTGGATGATGGCGGCGTGTTCGTCTTTTGCTGCGTCTTGCAGCAGCTTGATCAGCGTTTCTTTTCCGGTTTGTGACATTTTCATCTCCTGTTCAAGGTTGTAAAGCAGGAAAGCGCAAGGCGCTTATCCTTCCTGAAGGTTCGGACTGCGCTATTCTGCGAGTGTGATCTCCGCAGAGCTTTCCCAGACACCGTGGATGTTACAGAGCTCCAGGGCAATGAGCGTCCCCGGCTCTTTCACCGTCATGGAGAAGGTCACGATCGGGTTGGTGAGCACAGACCCTTCGTTATCGCCCTTGGTGGACTCTGCATGGGCGGTGAAATCGAAGTGTGCGACTTCATGGATGAACTTATCGCTTTCGGGCTTGAAATAGACGTCAATCCACTTGATGTGATGCCCCGTGGTATTCGGGTGGGGTATTTCCTTCCCCACGCTCACCGTCACGCTGAACGGCTTACCGATGCTGATGACGTTGGGGAGTTCAATCACAGGGACGTGTTTTTCCTTTTGCCAATCTGCCGACTGTATGGTATCA
>JAVEWB010000414.1:0-2757 GCA_034004765.1 Anaerolineae bacterium | reverse complement strand
GAATGCTAAGAAACTCATTTTCCCATCGCTGCTCATTTGCACACTGCTGGCGCTGACCCCTCGGCTGTTTGCCAGGCCCGCTTCGGCCAAACCGATCTCCGAGAGCGGCTCCTATGATGCGATCGACGCTTACGTCGAACAGCAAATGCAGCAGTTGAACATCCCTGGCGTATCTCTCGCCATCGTCGAAGGCGACCAAATCGTGCACCTGCGCGGCTTCGGTCAGGCCCGCCCGGACGGTGAAACGCCGTCTTCTCAAACGCCTTTCTTCATTGGCTCTCTCACGAAATCATTCACTGCCCTGGCCGTGATGCAGCTCGTCGAAGCCGAAAAGATCGAGCTGGATGCTCCCGTCCAGCACTACCTGCCCTGGTTCCGGGTGGCGGACCCCCAGGCCTCCGCTCAAATCACCGTGCGTCACCTGTTGAACCAGACCGGCGGCCTGTCCACGGCATCCGGGAGAATTCCCCTGGCCGATTTCGACGACAGCCCGGGCGCTACCGAGCGCCAGGCACGTGCGTTATCCACGCTCGAGCTCAGCCGCCCGGTCGGCTCGGCCTTCGAATATAGCAACGCGAATTACAACCTGCTCGGGCTGATCATCGAGGCTGCCAGCGGCAAATCGTACGCGGACTATATTCAAAACCACATCCTCACCCCACTGGATATGAGCCACACCTATACCTCACAGGACATGGCGAAACAGAACGGCCTGGCGGTGGGTCACCGCTACTGGTTCGCCGTTCCCTGCGCCGCGCCCAACCTACCTGTCCCGCAAGGGTCACTGCCATCCGGTCAGCTCATCTCCAGCTCCGAAGATATGGCCCACTACATGATCGCGCTTCTGAACGACGGTCGCTATGGGAACGCTCAGATTCTTTCGCCCGCAGGCATCGACGAACTACACCGTGGGGTAGCGGAAGACATTGAAATGGGCATCTCGATGGGAAAGTACGGCATGGGATGGTTCGTCAGCGAAACCGACCAGACAAAGACCGTCTGGCATACAGGCATCGTCCCCAACTTTTTCTCCTACATGGCGCTTCTTCCAGAGCAAAAGAAGGGCGTGGTCCTGCTCTTCAATACCTACGGTTATTTGATGACCCCCACACTGACAGAGGTCGGCGCAGGTGTGGAGACGCTACTCGCCGGCGGGCAGCCCGCTTCGAGTGGGTTCGGCTTCATGTCCTGGCTGCAGCGCGGGCTGCTGCTCATCCCGCTCCTACAAATCATCGGCGTTGCCGTCACACTGCGGTCATTGCGCCGCTGGCGACAGGATCCGATGAGCCGCCCAAGCGGAGGACGCAAGTGGGGGCTGCACGTCCTGCTCCCGCTGATCCCAAATCTTCTGGTAGCCCTTACCCTGCTCCCCTTGTTGAGTGCAACGCGCGGCTTCTGGATGCTCTTCATGCCCGACTATGCGTGGATCGCCCTCATCTGTGGCAGCTTCGCCGGGATATGGGGCTTTCTGCGCACCAGCCTGGTTCTGAGGGCACTGGACAAGTCCGCGTCGCCCGCGATCTCCGCTGGACGGCTCAGCAGCGAACAAAAAAGTATAGCTTAGACAAGTAAAAGTACGACAAGCGTAATTCCGAGGAGGATAAAATCATGGAAAAGGTTATTTTGGTTATCGGTGGGACCGGCATGTTGGGGCGACCTGTCTCTCGTTGCCTGAAAGAAGCGGGATTCCAGGTGCGGATCATGACGAGAGATCGCCAAAAGGCAGGCAAGATTTTTGACGGCTCTTTCGAGATCTTTACCGGTGATCCAATGGATGCCGGTTGCCTGAAAGAAGCGTTGGATGGCTGCTACGGTGTCCACATCAGTCTTCCTGGCGAGGCCGAGCAGTCAGTGGCGGAGACGATCGCAAAGGTGGCCTCCAGGCATGGGGTGGAGCGAATCTCCTACATTTCGGGCGCGTCCGTCGCTGAGGAGAATCGCTGGTTTCCCATGGTCAACCGGAAGTTTCTGGCCGAAAAGGCCATCCGCGAGGCCGGGATTCCTTACACCATCCTCTGTCCTACCTGGGTCATGGAGAGCCTGCCGATGTTCGTCAACGAGAGTCAGGCGGCTATGCTGGGAAAGCAGCCCTGTCCTTACCACTGGGTAGCGGCAGAGGATATCGCCGGGATGGTGGCGGCGGCTTATGGGCTTAAAGAGGCCGTGAATCAACGGCTGGTTGTCCATGGGCCGGAGGCGATTCGGATGTACGAGGCCTTGAAGCGCTACTGTGCGGTGTTCCACCCTGAAATCAAGAAGGTGTCAAGCATGGCGTTTTGGCTGGTCAGGCTGCTGGCGATCGTCACGCGCAATCAGGAACTCAAGGGCGCAGGTGAAATGATGGCTTATTTCGAAAAAATCGGCGAAGGGAGCGCCTTACCTGAAGGGGATGGCGTTCTGGGTACGCCGACGACGACGCTGGACATGTGGTTGCAACAGAGAAAAGCAAATGAAGTCTTTTCAGTAAAATCATAATCACCTTTCAAGGAGAAGGCAATGGGTGTACATGTATTGGTAACCTATGGCACCAAACACGGTGCAACGAAGGAAATCGCCGAAAAAATCGGTCAGGTATTGCAGGAGAGTGGGCTTACAGTGGATGTGCAGAATGCCAGGCACGTCGCTGACCTGACACCCTACAACGCCGTGGTGTTGGGCAGCGGCGTGTACATCGGCGCGTGGTGTAAAGAGGCCGCCGCTTTTCTGCAGACCAACGCCGAGAAGCTGGCAACGCTTCCAGTGTGGATCTTCTCCAGC
>JAVEWB010000413.1:0-2758 GCA_034004765.1 Anaerolineae bacterium | reverse complement strand
TCTTGAGAAGGGTACCATGATCGGCACGGAGGGCTATTCGCCTCCCGAACAGTACCGCGGTATTGCTGAGCCGCGTGGGGATATCTACGCCCTGGGGGCGACCATCCATCACCTGCTGAGCAAGCAAGACCCACGGTTGGAGCCGCCCTTCTCTTTCCATGAGCGTCCTATTTTTAAGACCAACCCCACGGTTTCGCGGGAGCTTGTGGAGATTTTGGATCGAGCGCTGGAATATGACATCAACAAGCGCTGGGGGTCTGCCGAGGAATTAAAGCGCGAGCTGCAGGATCTGTTGGGCGTGCGGAAGGGGCATACAGAGACCGCGAGCCTGGTCAGTGGCAGTGTCAAGCCGCTGTGGCGGTTCGCCTGTGAAGATGAAGTGCGTGCGGCTGTGGCGGTGGCCGATGATCTGGTCTACGTGCCTTCGTATGATAATAACGTCTATGCCCTGGAAGCCAATACCGGGAAGTTTGTCTGGAAATATCCCACCGACGGGGGGGTCGGGACAGCTCCCTGGGTCTCCGATGGATTGGTGGTGTTTGGCTCGTCGGACACCGTCGTCTATGCTGTGGAGGCGCGTTCAGGACGTTTGGTCTGGACGGTACCCACAAAGGGCAAGATTTACTCCTCACCGTATGGTGAATTTGGACATATCTTTATCGGCTCGGATGATTGCCAGATTTACGCCATCCACATGTTGAGTGGGCGGCTGGCGTGGACGTATAAAACAGATGGAGCGGTGCGATCAAGCCCGCTGATTCGTGAGAATACGATTTTCTTTGCCTGTGAAATGGGCATGGTCTATGCTTTGACCCTGAACCGCGATATTCGGTGGCGTTTCCGTGCCCGGCGCGGCTTCCTCTCTTCTCCGCAGATTATGGAGGGGCTGTTGTTCATTGGGTCGCTCGATTGGAACTTCTACGCGCTGGACATTCGCTCCGGATGGGCGGCCTGGCGCTATCGTACCGGCGGCCCAATCGTCTCCACGCCGGTGGGGTTGGAGGATATTGTCTTCTTCGGTTCGGCAGATGGCTACTTCTATGCGCTGGATGCCGGGGAAGGACGCCTGGTTTGGCGTTATCAGGTTGAGGAGCAGATCACCGGTTCCCCAACAGTCTATGGTGGGAATGTCTATTTTGGGGCGGTTGACGGCGCGCTCTACTGTCTGGATGCGCACAGCGGGACGCTGCGATGGCGCTATCAAAGCGAGGGCTCGATTACGGCTTCGCCGGTCATTGTGGATGACGTGGTGTACGTCGGTTCGCTTGATCATTATGTTTATGCCATTCCTGCCTAAGCCGACTGATCATAGGGGTGGAAAATGCAATTGAAGCATTTGTTCTCACAGCTCTTCTCGAAATTCTCCGGGGAAACGCCGCCGGCAGTGGCAGTGGCGGCGGAACCGCAGCCTGCTGTTGCTTTGCAGCCTGACGGCGTGGATCCGGATCTGGATACTTTTGAGCATCCCACGCCGGCCGGGCATCACTTCGAATCGGCTGTTTTTTCTGCAGGATGGATTACCGATGTGGGTAAGGTGCGAAGCCATAATGAGGATGGGATCTTCGTCTTTCTGGGTGAGCAGCAAAGCGATAATCCGGTTCCGCCGTTTGGGCTGTTTGTCCTGGCCGACGGGATGGGCGGACACCAGGCCGGTGAGGTAGCCAGCGCGCTGGCGAGCCGCGTTGTCGCGGGGCACCTGATGGCGCAGGTCTATCTGCCTCTGCTGAGCGCTCAAGAGCGCTCCTCCACGCAGCCCTCGCTGACGGAGGTGATGGAGCAGGCGGTCTCACTTGCCAATCGCTATGTCAGCCAGACCCTGCCCGGCAGTGGCACAACGCTGACCTGCTGTATGGTGTGGGGCGGGCGCTTGTTCGTCGGTCATGTAGGGGACAGCCGCGCTTACCTGTGCTCTGCCAATGGGGAGGTGCAGCAGTTGACGCAGGACCACTCTGTCGTGAGTAAACTGGTGGAAATCGGGCAGTTGACGCAAGAGGAAGCGGCGGTTCACCCGCAGCGCAATATGCTCTACCGTGCGGTGGGACAGGGGTCGGTCCTGGATGTGGATGTGCTGACTCACTCCCTCAGACCGGGGGATCAGATTTTGATGTGCAGTGATGGGTTATGGGGGGCTATCTCTGACGAAGAGTTGTGGCAGATCGTCAACCGGGCCCCAACACTTAACGATGCTTGCATGGACCTGGTAGCGGCGGCTAATGAAGCGGGTGGAAACGACAACATCTCCGTTATTCTAGTGAGGATTTTGCGGGAGCTGCTGTGAGTTCGTCTGGAATTGACGCTGAAAAAGATTATTACGATATTCTTGGCGTGTCGCCTGAGACCACTGACGATGAGATCAAGCGCGCCCACCGAGAGTTGGCGCGGCGCTATCATCCAGACAGTGGAACCGGCGACCCGGAGGCCTTCCGGCGAATTCAAGATGCCTATGAAATTCTGATCGATCCGGTCGCGCGTCGGGCCTATGATCATCAGCGAGCTTCTCGAGGGTTCAACCATGATGCGCCGGTGACTTGTGTGACGACGCTCAGCCGCACGCAGATCCCGGCAACGGAGACTGCGCAGATCCTGTATTTGCTGTTGGAGCTTAACCTCCAGCGGAATTTACCGAAAACACGCCAACCCTTGAACCTGGCTTTGGTCATTGACCGCAGCACCTCGTTGCGTGGGGCGCGGATTGATAATGTATAGCTGGCCGCACGGGAGTTGGTAGACTCGCTCCAAGAACATGATCGCCTGGCGC
>JAVEWB010000412.1:0-2766 GCA_034004765.1 Anaerolineae bacterium | reverse complement strand
TACGCCGGTGGCCGATGCGAAGCTTTACCGCCCCGGCGATACGGCCACGATCCTGTTGCCGACACCCTTTAGCGGACCTTTTCAGGTGTTGATGACCGTCGAGCGCGGGAGCATCCTCGAGGTGCGGCGCTTTGTGTCTGAAGAAGCGAACCCTGTCGTCGAACTTCCTGTCGTGGACTCTTATGCCCCCAATGTCTACGTTTCTTTTATCGTGGTCAAGGGCGCTGAAGAGCTGTCAGAAGAAGTCGCGGGAGTGGAAGCAGAAGCTATCGTGCAGCAGCGCCCTCCTGACGTGCGGGTGGGGTTAGTGAAGCTGTCGGTCGAGCCGGTGGCGCAGACGCTCGCGGTCGAACTGATCCCCAATCAAACCGGGCCGTATGCCCCAGGAGCTTCGGTGGACCTGACCGTGCGGACGGTCGATGCGGCGGGCCGGACGGTCGACGCCGAGGTCAGCCTGGCCGTGGTGGATAAGGCCGTCCTGGCTCTGGCAGAGCCGAACGCGCCTTCCATCCTGGAGGGCTTTTATGGGGAACGCCCATTGAGTGTGATGACCGGTGACTCGCTCCTGGTGCTCTTCAACCGCGTGGCGGCTGAATTGGAGGAGCTGGCTCAAAACGCCGACCGCCTGGCAGAAGAATTGACCATGGGCGGCCTCGGTGGTGGTGGCAATGGGCTTGGGCTGGGCACGGATGTCCGGCAGGAATTCCCGGACACAGCATTGTGGAAGGCACAGGTGCGCACGGGGCCGGCGGGTGAGACGCAAGTAAGCTTCCCGCTGCCGGATTCGCTGACGACCTGGGTGGTGGATGCCCGCGCAGTCACGGCGGATACGAAGGTGGGTGAGGCCGTGACGGAGCTGGTCACCAGCAAACCGCTGCTGGCACGCCCGGTGACGCCGCGCTTCTTTGTCGCGGGGGATCGTGCTGAGGTGGGTGCGGTGCTGCACAATAACACGCAGGGAGACCTCTCGGTGAAGGCCAAGCTGGACGCTGTGGGACTCTCTGTGGAGGGGAACGCCGAACAGACGGTAACCGTCCCGGCGAATGGACGCCTGCGGGTGAACTGGACCGTTGCGGTCCCGCAATCCGGGGCTTCGGTGGCCCTATTGACGTTCTCTGCGGAGGGGGGGAGCTATAAAGATGCGACCGTACCCACGGTGGGGCAGTCTGCTGATGGGGCGCTGCCGGTTTACCGTTATGAAGCGCCGGACACGATGGGAACGGTAGGCCAGCTTTCCGGAGAGGAGAGCCGTGTCGAGGTGGTCATGCTGCCGTCCGACGCGGGGAGCGACACGAATCTCAAGGTGCGCATCGAGCCCTCGTTGGCGGCAGGAATGACCGGCGGGCTCACTTACCTGGAGCGCTATCCTTACGATTGCACGGAGCAGATCGTCAGCCGCTTCTTGCCCAATATCCTCACTTACCGCGCGCTGAGTGCGCTGCAGTTGGAGAAGCCTGAGCTTAAGGCTGAGCTTACCACGGTGGTCAAAGATGCTTTGGATCGCCTGTACAGCCGCCAGAACGCGGACGGTGGCTGGGGGTGGTGGCGGCAGGGGACGAGCGATCTCCAGGTCAGTGCTTATGTGGCACTGGGGCTCTGGACGGCAAAGCAGGAGGATTTCGCCGTGCGCGAAGATGCGCTGGAGCGCGTGCTGGCTTATCTTTCGGCGGCCTTGAGCGCATCCTTGACGAAGGAGGCGCGTACGCCGGCACAGGCTATGGCGTTCTACGTGCTGACCGAGGCCGGGAAACCCTGGCCGGAGAATGCGGCCAATGCTCTCTACGCCGGGCGAGATAAGTTGGGGGTAACGGGGCAGGCCTACCTGGCTCTGGCGCTGGGGATCTCCGATGGCGCTGACCGTCGGGTGAAATCGTTGTTGGATAACCTGCGCGGCATGGCTGAAGTGACGGGAACCGGAGCGCATTGGGAGGAGGCCAATTCCTCCGCATGGGTCACGGATATCCGGGCTACGGCGGTGGTGCTGGATGCGCTGACCCGCTTGAGCCCTAAGGACGCGCTGATTCCGCAGGCTACACGCTGGCTGATGGTGGCGCGCAAGGGGGACCGCTGGACGACGACCCAGGAGACGGCGTGGGCCTTGATTGCCTTGACCGACGTCATGGCGGCGACGGGAGAGCTCAACGCCAATTATAGCTGGGGCGTGGCGCTGAACGGCGTCGGGCTCAGCAGCGGGCAGGCGAACTCAGGAAACATTCAGGAAGTTTCGGAGCTCCAGCTCAGCCTTTCCGAGAATCCGGCGCAGGGGTTGGTGCTGGATCTGCCCAATGCTCTGGAGATTGCGCGCGGTGCCGGTGCCGGGGAGCTCTATTACAGTGCCCATCTGACGCTCTACCAGCCTGTCGCCGACCTGGCGGCGGAGAGCCGCGGCATCACCGTGCAGCGGCAGTATTGCAAGCCCGTGCCGGCGTCGGAGACGCGAGGTGAGGCGGACGCCGCTCCCTGCGTGCCGTTCGACACCATCCGGCCCGGCGATCTGATCCAGGTGCGTCTGACGGTGATCGCGCCGCAGACCCGGTACTTCCTGGTCTTGGAGGATCCCTATCCGGCGGGCATGGAGCCGGTCGATCTGACGCTGCTCACCGAACAGCAGGAGCTGCCCGAGTTTGAAGAGGCGGAGGGTAAGGGCCTCTTCTGGGGAGGCAGCCTCTTCGACCATCAGGAACTGCGTGATGATCGTGCTGTTTTCTCCGCGCAGGCACTGAGCGCAGGGACCTATCAAGTCTCCTATTACCTGCGGGCGGCCAT
>JAVEWB010000411.1:0-2769 GCA_034004765.1 Anaerolineae bacterium | reverse complement strand
AGGAAGACCCTCTGGCACGGGTGAGCAGCGAGGCTTCCCTTCCGTTGGGCGCGAATGCCGGGTTGTTCTTCGGCCTCCGCGATGTGACGGTCAACGGGCCGCTCTACCAGGCACGGTACGAACTGCTGCTCGATCTGGTTCCGGAGGTGCGCTGGTGGCAGTTGTTGAATGTGCAGCATGTGGTAACGCCGCGGTTCATCGACTTTCCCGGCGTCAGCCTGGCGCTGGATGATCCTGACCGTGATGAACGGGTGCACCGCCTGGAGTTGGGCGGACAGCCGCTGTGGATTGTGCACGATGCGGTTGTCATGCCCGATCAGGAGGCGGCGATCTGGTACACCTCGGATATGGGGCTGGTCGACCCATCGAAGACCGCTGTGTTGGAGGTCTCGCCGGTTCCCGAACCGGGGCCTGCTGTTGGGGAGGAAGCGGCGCGGGTGACAGCCTTCGGACCGCAGCGGGTGGTGGCGGAGGTGCAGTTGAGCGCGCCCGGCGTGGTTGTCTTCAGCGAGATCGCTTACCCCGGTTGGCGGGTGTGGGCCAACGGGGTACCGGTGGACGTGCTGCGCGCCTTTGGTGTTCTGCGGGCGGTGGCGCTGCCTGCCGGAACGTGGGAGATCGTCTGGCAGTTTCAGCCTGTCCGTGTGTATGTCGGGCTGGGGCTGGCGTTGTTGACCTGGATGGCGATAGGGAGCGGGACCCTGTTTGCCTCTCGTGGGCGAAAGAACGAAGGTAGGGGCAGTTGACTGAACTTGGAAATAAGGGGCGCGTCTTTATGGGTGCAAGGTTGAAGGCCGGATTGGGATTGATGAGCGTGCTGTTGATCGTAGGGTGCTTGCCTGCGGCAAACACTCCTTTGCCCTCTGCTGCATGCAGCGTGGAGGACCCTGCGTCCGAAGTGGCTGCTGCCCTCGAGGAGCATGAGCTCGAAGCCGCCTGGCGCTTTTCTACCGATCCTGCCGATGTAGGGCTTGCGGAGGGCTGGTACACTCCTGAGTTCGACGACAGTGCGTGGAGGGATGACGTCGAGATCGGCGAGCCGTGGGAGGAAGAGGACGTGGAGTACAATGGCGTCGCCTGGTATCGCGCCACGGTCACGCTCCCGGACTGGACGGCGGTCTACCTGAGCTTCGGCCAGCCCGATGATAGCGCGACGCTGTGGATCCAGGGTGTACAGGCAGGGGCGTGGACGCTGGATGAGTTGGATTCCACGCCGGTATTGTTGAATCTGCGCGATTTTGGCCGTAGGGGTGACTCGCTCTCTCTGGTGTTCCGCGTCGAGGATAAGGGGGGCGACGGGGGGCTCAAAGTGCCCCTGCGCTGGGGCTCCGATCCCCATGCTTTGATGGATGATATGCAGTACGTCGCCTGGCTGGCCTCTGAGCATCCCGAGTGGCCTATGCCGGCCTGGTCGCAGGGGGATCCCTTTGGCTGGACGATGACCGGCGGGCTGGGTACTGCTAATGAGGCGCTGCTCTCTTCCGATGGCGCTCTGGCGCCCTGGGCTACTGCGCCCACAGCGGAGGTCTGGCTCTATGATCCGGCTACCGGCCGGCTGACGGCCGGGGAGCAGGAGGGACGCAGCTTCTCTCTGGTTCAAGGTGCTCTGCCCATTCCTAAGTTGACCTGGGAGGCGTTTGGAGTCTCATTGGAGGCTACCTCCTTTTATGACCGGCAGGATCACGCGGTGCGCTGGTTGGTGACCACCCAAAATGTGACCGAGGCCACCCGTGCTCTGACGCTTCTGGTCGTGGTGCGTCCTTTTGCGGCCAATAAGGTGATCGTTCCTATTCAGTCCATGGCGTTCGAGGGCCAGGATCACCTTTGGGTGAACGACCAGCCTTTCATGGCCGCGAGCGAGCTGCCGCAGCGGTTGGGGGTGGGGCTCCTGGCAGAGGCGATGGCCGCTGCAAGCAAAGGTCGGACTCCTAAGGCAGACAGCCTGGCCTGTGCGCCGCGCGGGGATGCCATGGCGGTCTTATCGTATCCGCTGCGTTTGAGAGCCGGCGAATCCGATCAGCTTCATCTTGCATTCCCTTCTGTGGAGGAAGTTGCTTTCCCGGAGATACAGGTGGATGTGCAGGCACGGTTGGAGGAGACCGTGGCCCTTTGGGATGAGGCTACCGGCCAGGTGACGTTCGATCTGCCGGACGAGAGACTTGAGAAGATTGCCCCGGCTTCTGTGGGCTACCTGCTGCTTGCGATCGACCCCGATGGGCCGCACCCGGGGCCCCTGGCGCATGATGCAGTCTGGGTGCGTGACGCGGCCTACACCGGTCTGGCGCTGCTGCAGGCCGGACACAGCGACGTGGTGCGCCGTTATATCCCCTTGCTGGTGGACGCGCAGGAGGCCAATGGCCTGATCATGCCTATCCAAGGGGAGAATATCCCTTGGGATGATAATGAGTGGGATGCGCAAGGGCAGTTCATCTTTTTGATGACCTCGTATCATCGCTACACCCGGGACGACGAGGCTTTGCAGGAGTGGTACCCGGCGGTACGGGCCTCGGCGCAGTTCCTGGTGGAGCTGCGTGCGGCTGAAGCCGCGCGTGAAGCGGAGGAAGCGCCTGACGAGAACCTTGATCAAGGCTTGCTGCCCCCCAGTAAGAGCGCTGAGGATCTTGGGCCGGCAAACTGGCATCATTACTGGGATAATTTTTGGTCTATTGCCGGGCTCGAGGAGGCCGCGTATGCAGCCCGGCAGACGGGCCATCCTGATGATGCGCTTTGGATGCAGGCGGAGGCGGATGCTCTGCGCTCTGCGCTGTT
>JAVEWB010000410.1:0-2781 GCA_034004765.1 Anaerolineae bacterium | reverse complement strand
ACGCCTGTAAAGTTTGATCAATCGTCTCCATAATTTTACCTCCGAAGAGAATCCATCAGGGCTTATCATACTTGAAAAACCTTGAAACGCATCCAGGTATTGCTCTGAGACAGCAGGTATCGACGGCGCTTTGCACTGGGGCGTTTATACGATATAGTTGTTCTCAGCAGACAAGAAAGGGGGCACCCATCATGGATGCACGCTTACGAGATCGGTTGCATGGCTGCGCCGTCGGCGCGGCTGTAGGGGACGCGCTGGGGATGCCGTTGGAGTTCGGGGCACCATGCCCCGCAAATCGGCTGGTGCGGGAGATGCAGCCGGGGCGGCTTCCGGCCGGCACTTTCACCGACGACACCGAGATGGCGCTGGCCTTAGCGGAAAGCCTGCTGGCCCACACGCCGCTTGATCCTGAGGATTTGGCACAGCGGTTCGTGGCCTGGTACCAGGCCGGACCCGATGATGTAGGAATCCACACAGGAAGGATCCTATCACGCATCGCCGGAGGTATACCGTGGGAAGAAGCCACAGCCTCCGTGCAGGCGGAGGCCCCCAACTCTGCGGGGAACGGTTCGGTGATGCGCTGCTGGCCCATAGCATTGGCCGCCTGGGATCAGCCGGGGCGCCTGGTAAAGGAAAGCACGCTGCAGAGCCGGGTTACCCATCCGCATGCGGAGTGTATAGCGGGGAGCGTCTTCGTCAACGTGGCCATTGCCTACTTGCTGCAAGGGGACACACCGGCGGCGGCCGTCGCACAGGCCGGCACAACAGCAGCACTGCCGGCACCGCTACAGGCCGTGATCCAGGCCGCGCCGCACAAAGAACGGGGCAACCTCGAAAACAGCGGGTGGGTGCGGCACACGCTCGAGAGCGCCGTTTGGGGACTGTTGACCACGGAGAGTTTCGAAGAAGCCGTCGTCCAGGTGGTAAACCTGGGACGTGATGCCGACACCGCCGGCGCTGTGATCGGGGCATTGGCAGGAGCGACCTATGGGCTCAGCGGGATTCCTAAAGCATGGCAGGATGTGGTACACGGGACCTGGCCCTTGCACAGCGGGACCCTTTGGCAAGTGCCGGAACTGATAACATTAGCAGACGAGCTGACAAAAAGGCCCTAAAGGTATTCAAACCCTTTAGGGCCTATCCTGGCGTTATGCCCACACTATAAGTTTAACGCCAGAGTGCAACCCCATTCAGCATGGCGGAACCGCAAAGCACTGCCTTCGTCGGATTGATCTGGACCTGACCGTAGTTGAAGAGTTTGAGGGTCGCCACGATCTCCTTCTGCTCATTATTGCTGTTGCAACTCCCATCGGTTGCCGGATCGCAGACATCCACCGACGCAAAGCCCACGATATGATAAAGATACTGATTCTGGTTCGGCCAGGTCTGGCCCGAATCGACGGCAGGATCGGGGAACCATTCATCATGATCATCCATGTATTCGGGCGAATAGACCACGTCAAAGACAGGGACGATCACGGTCTGCCCGGCATAATATTCAAAGATTGCCTTGGCATCCGAAGCCTTTTCACCCGGCTCGCCATGAATGTAGTCGCCATCGATGTAAACGGTCGTCGGCACCGCAGGAGGCAGAGGGCTGGGCGCGGTTCCCAGGAAGATCGGGGGCGTCGGCTTCGTGCCGTTGATATAGGCTTCGATGGCAGCAGCGTTGGTGGTTGCCGTATGGGTACGTCGCAGCGGATCCGTCGCCTGGTAGTGCTCGACATTGTAAATGTAGTCGAAGTTCAGCCAGCCGCGCTGGGAGTTCGCATCTCCCGGATCCCCGATGCACTGCTCGCCGTTGGTTTTGCAGTAGACATCATTATCCACGGTGAATTTGGTGCCGGGGGCCATACCGTAGACGACATCATCAGGAACCGCGATTGGGATCACGTTGCTGCCGCCCGAAATCTGCGTCACCGGGCCCATCATCGCCACAGCATTGCCTACTGCTGACATCTCACTCTGACCCACAATCTTCATGAAGCTCGTGGTTTCGGTAAACATGACCGTTACCTCGACGCCCCTTGTACCGCTGGGGATGCTGCCGCTTCCTACGACCGCTAACCGCTGCTCGCTGGCATTGACATACCAGGCGTTAATGTTCTTTGCAGGCTGGGTCGTATCGACAGAAACGCCATTCTGAAGCGTGTAGGCTACAATTGCAGTCACTACATCGCCATCTGCAGCCCCCCCCTTACAAGCACCGTCCAAGAGGACCTGTGCGCCTGCCAGCGCTGCCGCATCCGACGCATTCTGCATCTGACGGCGGTTGCTGTGCAGCTTTCCCCCATCCAGCGCCAGGCCTACCATGGCCAGCAGCGCTACCATTGCAATCGCCACCAGGATCATTGCCTGACCGCGTTCTGATTTCGTCTCCATCTTACACCTCTCACCTTCAAATTTACCTGCGTGCCAGGGCCCATAACCGGCCCGGAATAAGACTTCCTTAGTACAAATCCTCCGCTCCGCTTAAGACAGGCTGCTCAGGGTAACGATTCAGTTAACCCTGAGAATAGGATGGGAAGCCTGCCCCCTCAATGTAATACCCTCCTCAGGAAGAAGAGGCGTGACCAACGGCATGTAGAAGTCGTAGTGATATTCGATCGTTACAGTGACCGGCGCTCCAGCTTGAAGCAGCGGCTTATCGATAGAGACATTCGCCGGATCGACCACAACCAACTCCCCTGTTGCATCGGCCGCCCGTGCCTTGACATCATTCCGCTTTTCCAAACTGGGCTCAATCGCCGCATACGCCGCACCCTCGTCCGCAGCATCTCT
>JAVEWB010000409.1:0-2782 GCA_034004765.1 Anaerolineae bacterium | reverse complement strand
GGTCTGGCTGAAGCCAAACAGGAAGTTGTCCAGAGCGGAGAGCGGTGGGAAATCCAGCGGATCCTGATGCAGCATGCCGATGCCGGCTGCGATGGCTTCCGCGGGGGAGTGAAAGGTCACGGGCGCTTCGTCGACCCGGATCGTGCCGCTGTCCTTTGCCTGGTAGCCGGAGAGGATCTTCATCAGGGTCGTTTTGCCCGCACCGTTTTCACCCAGCAGGCCATGCACGCGTCCCGGCTCCAGGGTGAGAGAGATGCCGTCATTTGCTCGCACCGGTCCAAAATATTTCTTGATGTCGTGCAGTACTACGCGCATGGTTGCCCCGTCTCGATTGGAAGGATATCTCTCTTTCAAATATAGAGTATTCATTCTTCCGAGGTTGTCAAGTCAGCTTTTGGGTCAAGCGGGTTTCAGTTTGGGGGCAGCCGACGGGCATTGACAGCCGGCGTACTTTGTATAAGATTATGGATAGGCAGGGAGGTGCATCTTCGGCCTGAATTAACTTTTGGGAGAGTGGAAATGGGTAAGCATATTGAGTTCACGTCTAACTATAATGACTTGAGCACGGACCGCGGCTTCCAATTCGAGTTTTGCTGTGATCGGTGTGGCACAGGATATCGCACGCACTTCACGCCGTGGGTGACCGGCACGGCTGCCTCCGTGTTGAATGCCGCCAACAGCCTGTTCGGAGGCGCTCTCAGCGGGGCTGCCGATCTGGGTGAGCGTGTGCGCTCCGCAGGGTGGCAGAAAGCCCATGACGAGGCTTTCGAGGATGCGACCGAAGAGATCATCTCTGATTTTGCTCAGTGCCCGCGCTGTTCGTCGTGGGTTTGCCGCAAGAGCTGCTGGAACACGAAGCGCGGTTTGTGCAAGAACTGCGCGCCGGATCTGGGTGTGGAGATGTCCGCGGCGCAGTCCAGCCGTTCGGTAGAAGAGGTGTGGGCTCATGCGGCGATGGCCGAGGAGGACAAGCACCTTGATGAGAAGGAGTGGCGCGAGACGATTCAGGCTTCCTGCCCGAAGTGCGGCGCGCCGCTGGCAACCAATGCCAAATTTTGTCCCGAGTGTGGGACTAAGTTGAAGGTGGAACGGCATTGCACGGAGTGCGGCACGCTCCTCACCCCAGGAGCGAAGTTCTGCCCGGAGTGCGGGCACAAAGCAGAGTAGAGCTTTAAAAGGGGGGTAAAACACTGCTTTGCGGTGTTTCAACCCCCCTTTTTGTTAGCGTGGGTGAAAAGCTGTTTAGAGTTTCCCGCTGCGGAGTTGGTCTTCCAGATCGGCGAGGGTCCCCTGATACGTGGGGGGTGGGGTGATGGCCTGTAGATCGGTGGCCGAGCTGGTCACCAGGAAGGTTCGGCAGCCCAGGAGGCCGGCAGCCATGTCCCCCGCTTCATCTCCGACCATCAGTGCCTCCTCCGGCAAACACCCGAGTTCGTCGAGAATCTCCTGATAATACTGCGGATTAGGTTTCGCCGCGTGACTGTTCTCGTAGCTGGTCACTTTTCGGTAGGGAAAGTCAGCAGCATTGGCCCACCGCAGCCGCTCCTGGGTGGCGATTGCCGGGAAAAAGGGGTTCGTGGCAATGACTACCGCGTATCCGGCATCGAAGGCCGCCTGGATGACCCGCCGTGCTTCCGGTCGCGGGTGGGCATACTCACGCAGGTTGGGGAAGTCGTGGGTGTAGAAGTCCATGAACAGCGGCTCCATGATCTCCCGCTCGATTCCCACTAAGGGATAGAAAGCTTCGGCGAAGACGTCGGCGTTGATGCGCGTGCCGTCGTTGGCCGAAATAGCCTCCGAAGCCTGGCTGATAGCAGCGACCAGCTTGCGCGGCGGCAGGAGGTGCGCGGCGTACGCGGTGAGCCGTTCGAAGTAGCGGGGCAGCAGCTCCCGCGTCATGTCATAGTTCAGCAATGTGCCGTCCAGAACGAAGAGAATGGCTTTCAAAGGTTTCATGGGATACTTTACTATCGCAAGTTACTTGCGATAACCCTCCATTGCAATCTCTCCTGGGGTAAGGCGCACCGCTTCGATGCACACCTGGTTATCCAGCCATGATTTCTCACGCCAACCTTTGTCAAGAGCCTTGTCGATCAGCGCCTGGACGGTATCCTCGACAGCGAGGTGACGCCCGTTGATGCGAATTCCGGTCACGGTGATGACCGGACGGCAGTTTGCAGCGGTCATGGCGAGGGTCAGAGTGCCCTCCGGGTTTTGCCCGGCGATGAACACGGCCAGGTCACCGCCAACCTTTTCCAATAATGCACGTTCTGCGCTGATGCTGAGGGTGGTCTTGTCCGTCTCCGTGTTCAAAGTTGCACTGTTGAAACCCGGCACATCCTCGATCTCTTGAGCGAGCACGGCGTTGATGTCCTCATCCGCGATCAGAACGCGCACCTCTTCTCCGGTTTCCAACGCCTCCCATAGCGCGCGTGCTTCCGCGACATTGGTGATGCGCTGCTCCGGTAGATCGGATTCCTCTGGGACCGTCACACGGGCGGAATCCGGCATGACCTGCTCCTCCGGAGCGATGCCTAGCCAGCGCAGGATGGGCCCGATGATGGGCCACTCAGGCAGCGGCGGGAGGTCCGTCTCTCCCGTGCTCGCGGCAACCGGCAGAGCGAGGGTGCCGGCGAGTCCGGTCATGGCCATCACGACCATCAAAATGTAGATCCAACGTTTTCTCATGGTTTTTACTCTCCTTATCAGATAAGCTGCGTCTTTGCGGGATGCGTGATCCCGCACGTCACCTGCGTTTTATTCTTCCTCGTCGATGCCCCAC
>JAVEWB010000408.1:0-2787 GCA_034004765.1 Anaerolineae bacterium | reverse complement strand
TGATACGCAACCGTCTCCATCGGATGCCCCACCACAACCCGCTGGCCGCTCAACCAGGGGAGTGCCTCCCCCCGGACAGGGCTCGATAAAATGACGTGGTCAGGTCCAAGCGCCAGCAAAGAGCGTGCCGCAGCGACCTCACGATCAGAGATATAGAACAGGTCGGCATACTGTGGCTGCCGTGTTCCCACCAAGATCATGACCAAGGGCGTAGCCAGTGTCAACACAATCATGGCCCCCCGCAGTCCGATCCGCCAGGAAGAGCAGCGCGAGAGCACCTGCTCCCACCCCACCCCGGCAAGCATCCCCACAGGAATGCTGAGCCCCAGGCTGAAGCGTCGTTGGATTCCCAGAGGAGAGGCAATGCCGATAAGGGTCACCACAATCCAGGCAAGAAGCATCCAACCAAGGGGGTGATCCTGTTTACGCAGCCTATCCAGCCCCACTACCATAAAAGGCAGCACCACCGCATACCCCAATACCCAACTCCACCAGGGCGGAGACGGCGTCAGGTTCTGCGCGTTCCAGGCAGACAGAATCGGATCCTGCCGGATCACCATGACCCCATACAGAGGATAAAGCAGCCCTATACTACCTATGAGCACCAGCACGGCCAGGGTCTGCCAACGGATGCGGTGCTGTCCAAACAGCCACCCCATCAGCCAGAGCCCCCAGGCAAGTCCCACCGTAGCGACCGCAAAGGGCTGAATCACACCCAGCGCCACCAAACCAAGTGCAAGCACAACAGGCCAGATTCCAAGGGCGGCGTCGCGATCGTGCAGCCACCGGACAAGCCCACCCAGAACCACAATGAGCAGCGCCTGAGCAGCGGGGAAGTGTGGATTGACCAAAATACTCAAGAAGCCGTAAGACTCCGGCACCGAGAGGTCAACCGGCAGCGGACGCAGCCAGAGCGCGGCCCATCCCACACCCCCGCCGGCGAGCGCAAACCAGACCCCCCAGACACGCGCCGAAGAGGAAGAAGTAACAAGCCCGCTCAACCACCACAGCGCATACAGCAGTACCAGCGCAGACACAATGCGCGCACCATGGAAAACCGCCGGGAGCGAAAGGTTCAGCCAACGCGCCCCGTGCCCTAACGCCAGATAAAAGAGATTCAGGTAAGTGCCCGTCTGTCTTTCCGGCGTATGAAGGAGCTTGAACTGCCATTCGCCGAACCATCCAAGGCGCATTTTCGCCAGATAGGTATCGGCATCAGGGGGGTTGTAAGAATTCCACATATAGTGATAGCCTTCCGGCGTCGCCGCCCAAACCAGCAGATAAGGCAAAATGGCCGTCACTAAGACAAAGGCGACTATCAATCCTATCAAGCGCGTGCGGTTACTTTCACTCGTAGCTAAGACCTTTTCCATGTTGACCCTCACATCACCGCAGAAGAACTTCACCACACAGCCGACATCGATGCCACAGACCGCACCACGCTAAAAAGCTGATAATCACCTTCGGAAATAATCGTTTCCCATTCAGGGTCGGGGAGAAGCCGATCACAGTGGGGGTCCAACGGAGAAACCACGACATGCGTCACGCCGTAACGTAAGAGCAGGTCTGTACACTCTGCGGGGGTCAAAGCACCGCCGAAGAAAGCCTGGATCTCCTCCCGACGGCGGTCAACGTCAATCGTGGCTCCCGCGTGCCCCAGGACGACCCGTCCTCGAATCTCACCTGCCAGCATATTGCCGGTCTCCTCACAGGTAAGTACAACGGCGCTCTCGCCATAATCATACAAGTAGGTAGCAATAGTTTTCAGTGTCCGGGGTTGAAATACATATCGGTCAGTCGGCCCTGTGCCCAGATAAGAGGCCCCGTACAACACAGCGTAGCTGAGATTTTGTCCCCAGAGCAGCAGAAACAACAAGACACTCCCAATGATGCGCCCCCCGCTCACACTGCGCAGCCGGCGCATCCACTCCCTGGAAGCAAGCCACTGCCATCCCGGAACCGCCAGGACGGCTAAAAGGGGGGCCAGGCCAAATGAGAAGCGGCGTTGGTAGGTCGTCGGCAGATATCCCATAAGAAACAACACGACAGCCGAGAGTGTCAAGTAGCGCCCCTCGGGTTTGTGCCGCCAAACCGCAGCGATCCCAAGTGCCGCCAGAAAAGCGGTGACGCCGTAGCCCAGCAGCCTCACATCCACAGGATAGGAGGCCTGGTAATTTTGCGTTCCATAAGTCCGACCCCAAAATGGGTCGAAGGTGAAAATCCAAAAGTTATAGACCAGCAGCGGTAGAGCCACCAATCCGAGGAGGCCCAAAGAGAGGGTGTAGGGCCAGGAACAGCGGCGGCTCTCAACAAAACGCCATATCCAGGCAAGGCCCAACAGCGCGAACAAGGGCGCAAGGCAAAAGGGGTTCAACAGCCCGATCGCTACCACGGTCACGGCACAAAGGATCAATCGAGAGGGTGAAATTCGCGACTCCGCATCTCCCTGCCGCCAATACGCTGCCACCAGCCAAAGCAGCAGCGCCAGTGAAAGGGGAAGATGAGGCGCAGAGCTGAATAAGAGAAAGGTATTGACCTCAGGGCGATCGAAGGCCCATTTGTAACGGGTGAGCCAGGAGATCCCCGGGAACAGCGCCTGGAGAAAAAGGATCAGCCATCCGGGGCCAGAGGAAAGCGTCAGTAAAAATGCCAGCCGCTGTTCCGAAACATGAGCCAGGAAAGCTTTGGCAAACCCACACAAGGACCCAACCAGTGCGGCAATCGACAGAGAAACAGCAGCGAAATAGAGAGCTTCCAGAGAAAGGTGCAGCCAACGCGCCAGGTGGC
>JAVEWB010000407.1:0-2792 GCA_034004765.1 Anaerolineae bacterium | reverse complement strand
GCCGCCTCTTTGGTGACGACGTCGGCGTCGATGCGCCAGTCTTTGCCGTAGGGCGGGTTGGTGATCTGGTAGTGGAAGCGTTCGCCCCGGTGGTGGTCGTTCGAGAGGGTGCTGCCCTGCTTGATCCCTTCGGCGTCGCGGCCGTCGGCGCTTTTCATGTAGAGGTCGGCCTTGCAGACGGCATAGGTCTCGGGGTTGACCTCCTGCCCGTAGAGGTAGACCTGGGCGGTGGGGTTGTGAGCTTCGATGTACTCCTTGCTGATGGTGAGCATCCCGCCAGTCCCGGCGCAAGGATCGTTGAGCTTGACAATGCGGCCGGGGGTGGTGATGAAGGCCTCCTCTCCGGCCAGGAGGAGTTCGACCATCAGGCGGACGACGTCACGGGGGGTGAAGTGCTCCCCGGGATTTTCGTTAGAGGCCTCGTTGAAGCGGCGGATGAGCTCTTCGAAGATGCTGCCCATTTCGTGGTTGCTCACGCGGTCGGGGTGCAGGTCGGCGTGGGCGAAGTCTTTGACGACGGCATAGAGCAGCCCGGCCTCGTGCAGGGTTTCGACGGTGGCACGGAGCTTGAAGTTGTCGATCACCTCACGCATGTTCTCGCTGAAGCCGTTGAGGTAGTTGATGGTGTTGGGGTAGATAGCGTCCTGATCCTCGAGAAGGCGGTCGAAGTCATACTTAGAGATGTTGTAAAAGACGAAGCCGGAGGCACGTTTGAGCTGCTGGTCGAGGCCTTCGGCGCCGAGGCCCTGGTATTTGGCGTGGGCAGCCAGGACCTGCGCTTTGGTGGGAGCCAACACGCAGTCCAGACGGCGCAGGACGGTGAAGGGAAGGATAACATCCGGATACTTGCTGCGCTTGTAATGGTCGCGGATCAGGTTGGCGATGTTCCAGATGAAGTTGGTGAGTTCGGAATGATTCATTAGGTCTCCTGAAAAACCCCAGTGTGTCAACGCGCCGAGGATCGGTATCCCAGGCCGGTCAAATGGGGCGCTCTTTTTTGCATTGCATAAGTAGTATAGAAGGAATGAGGAAAGTTGCAAGTTGAAGGGCGAGTCATGTGCCACACCGCGAAAAAGAAATCCCCCGGATGCTCTATCGCATCCGGGGGAAACCGCCATCCTGGGGATGGGATCAATTCTCGCTGAAGAGCCGCTCGCCCTCGGTCTCGAACTCCTCCTCGGAGGTCTGGCTGCGCAGAAAGGTAAAGAAGCTGTCCATGTCGGCAAAGCCCTGCCATTCGCTACCCTCGACATCGCGCACTAAAACACGCCACACAGGCTCCCCATTTTCGGTCGTCTGCCAGAGGCGCACCAGATAAGAGATTTTTTCTGTTCGTTTGGCCAACGCGGCCCTCCCTCTTACAGTCATACTCCAAGTATACAGAGCTATCGTTAAAAAATCGTTAAATAACGGACGCCTTTTGCAAGAGAGTAATAAATTGCAAGAGTAAGAATTTGGTATATAAAATTTATTTCCAAAGGATCCACCGCGCCGTGCAGTAACGTGCGCTTTTCTAACAATTGCGTATAATGGAGACATGTCCCACTTATCCATACAGCTTTTAGGGGCCTTCCAGGCCCAACTCGACGGTAAGCCCGTCACAGAACTGAAGACCGATAAGACGCGGGCTCTCCTGTCCTACCTGGCCGTGGAAGCCGGAACGCCATACCGCCGCGAAAGCCTGGCCGCCCTGCTCTGGCCCGACTGCTCCGAAGAAGCGTCCTCACGCAGCCTGCGGCAGGCGCTCAGCCAGTTGAACCACGCGCTGGAGATCACCCCTGCCGCGCCCACCTTTCTCACGATCACCCGCACGTCAGTCGCCTTCAACCGCGATAGCGATTACGACCTGGACGTGACCGCCTTCGTCGATGCCATCCTGACCAGCCGCCAGCACCGCCACAGACGGTTGGAAGTATGTCAGCTCTGCATGAGGCGGTTGCAGGACGCGGTTGTGCTGTACCGCGGAGAATTCCTGGAGGGGCTCATTCCCCACAACAGCCAGCCCTTCGAAGAATGGCGTTCGTTCCAGCAGGAGCAGTACCACCAACAGGCTTTGGAGGCGCTCCACGCCTTGACCTGCCATCACGAAAGCCGCAAGGAATATGCGCAGGCCATCGTCTACGCCCGGCAGCAGGTTGCGCTGGAGCCCTGGCGCGAGGAAGCTCACCGACAGCTCATGCGCTCCCTCGCACTCAACGGCCAGCGCAGCATGGCGATTGCCCAATATCAGGCCTGCCGGCGTGTGCTGGAAAGAGAGCTGGGCATTCCGCCGGAAGACGCCACCCAAACGCTCTACACCGAGATCAAATCCGGAAGACCTGCCGAAGAGGTCCTGCAAATTGCCTTCACCCCGAACAACCTCCCGGCACAGGTGACGCCGTTCATCGGCCGTGAAGAAGAACTCCATCGTATTGCAGAGCGCCTGAGCAGCCTCGACTGCCGGCTCATCACGCTGATCGGCATGGGCGGCAACGGCAAGACACGGTTAGCGCTTCAGGCCGCAGAAGAAGCCCTGGGGACCTTCCAAGATGGCATCTACTTCATTCCGCTGGCTCCCGTGAAGTCGGCGGACAACCTGGCTCCGGTGATCCTGGAAACCCTCCAGACGCCCCCCACCGAGGCTCTTCCGGAAGAGCAGTTGCTCACCGCGCTTCGCGACAAAGAAGTGCTGCTCATCCTGGATAGCTTCGAGCACCTGACCGGCAATGCGCCCCTGCTGCTGAGGCTCCTGACGCGCGCGCCGCACCTCAAACTCCTGGTCACCTCGCGCGAAAGGCTGAATATGCAGGGCG
>JAVEWB010000406.1:0-2798 GCA_034004765.1 Anaerolineae bacterium | reverse complement strand
ACCAGGCTCTTCTCTGCGTCCAGCGGGATACTGTGCCCCCGCTCCACCATGATCCGCCCGGGCTCGCCATATCCTGCCCGCAGCCTGAGCACGCCCTCGGCCTCGTCCACCGTGTACACATGCACGTAATACAGCCCGAACCGCTCCTTGATCAACGGGATCACCGCCTGTAGCAGCTCATCCGGATCCAGAATCGTATTCACCTGTGCAGAAATATCCGCCGCCACACCCAACTGCTGTGCGAACCGCTCCCGCTCTGCCTCAGCCTGTTTGCGCTCGCTGATGTCCTGGTTCACACCATGGAGCCTCACCGCATTCCCCTGGGCATCCCTCTCAACGCTGAGCCACACCGATACCCAGCGCTCCTCGCCATCGGCCGTCAAATTGCGCGTCTCGAATTGGGCCTGGTAGTTGGGATCTGTAGCCCCCAGAGCCTTCTGGAAGTTTTCTCCAGCTATGGAGCCTTCCTCAGCCACCACGAACCGCCGCGCATACTCCTCGGCCGACATCTCATAGCCACCGACCGCTTCTGCCGTCGTGTCGTGGATCGCATCGTAGTACTGGTCATTGAAGATGAACGTGTGGGTTGCGACGTCCTCCTCCCAATACCCCATCTTCGCAATGCGCAGCGCCTGCAAAAGCCGCGCCTCGCTCTCACGCAACGCCACTTCCGCCTGCTTGCGATCCGTGATATCGCGTACCATAGCCGTAACCGTGTCGCCACCGCTGGGCGCCATGCGGGCCTCATAGCTGTGAAGCGTTTCGCCCACCGGCAACTGATACTCATAGCTGACAGTTTCCCCGGTCTTCAGCGCTTCTTTGATCTTCTCCAGCGTCACCTCGGCGATCGCAGGAGGCAGCACCGCCCCTACCTGCTTCCCCAGGAACAGCTCTGGTGGCGCTACCAACTCGGCACCGCTTTCTGCCTTGTACTCCAGGAAGGTCCCCGACTTATCAAACTGGAAGATCATGTCAGGAATAGCGTTGAAGAGCGCCTGAAGACGTTCCCGGCTTTCCAACAATGCCTGCTCGGCTTCCTTGCGCTCCTTGATGTCGATCCCCGTGCCCAACAAATAGGCTTCACCGCCCACAAGCAAGCGCTGCGCCATCAGGTTGAACGGCGTCTTGCCTTCCTTGGTGAGCAGGTGCGCTTCTACACTCGCCTGTTCTCCCGCAGTAAAGATCTTCCCCATTGTAGAGGTAATCAACTCCCGCTCGTCCTCCGGGAACCTGTCAACCGCATAGACGTCCTCCATCTCCTCATCCGAGAATCCAAACGCCTCCTGATAGGCTTTATTGCAGCGCACCAGCTTTCCCTGGGTGTCATGCATGAAGAAGATACCGGGCAAGTTGTTGATCACGGCATCGGCCAGGTTCTTCTCCCGGACCGCGGCTTCCTCTGCCTGCTTGCGCTCGGCAAAGACCTGAGCATTCTGGAACGCCGTCGCGATCTGTCCAGCCAGCGTGCTGAACACATCCAGGTACGATTCTGTGAAGTAGGCCGCCTCATCGTGCTGCACATCGAAGACGCCCAGCACCTGGTCACCCACGATCATCGGCACCGCCACCTCCGATTTCGTGTCCGGCAGCAGCGGGTTCGGCAGGAACTCCGGATCCGCCCGCACGTCGTCCACCAGCACCATTTCCTTCGTCCGGGCAGCACGCGCCACCAGGCTCTTCTCTGCATCCAGCGGGATACTGTGCCCCCGCTCCAGCATGATTCGTCCGGGCTCGCCATACCCTGCCCGCAGCTTCAGCACACCCTCAACCTCATCCACCGTGTACACGTGGACGTAGTACAGTCCGAACCGCTCCTTGATCAGCGGGATCACCTGCTCCAGCAGGATATCAGGATCAAGCACCGTGTTCACCTGCGTCGAGATGTCCGCCGCCGTGTTCAACTGCGTGGTAAATTGCTTCAACGCCGTGATGTCGGCACCCACACCCAACACCCGGTCGGCCTTGCCACTCGGCCCCATCAGCGGCAGCTTCACGATCTGGAACCAGTGCTCACGCCCTTGTGTGTCGGTAATCGATTCCTCCGGGATCTGCACTTCTTCCTGTGTATCGATCACCTTACGGTCCTGCGCCTGGAAGAACTCCACCTCAGTCTCGGTCGGGCTGAAATCCGCATCCGTCTTGCCGATCATCTCCTCCGGCGTCGTGCCATAGAGGCCGGCCAACGCCTGGTTCGCCAACACATACTTGGAATCGTAGTCCTTCACAAAGATCAGATCCGGCGATGCGTTGATCACCTGATCCAGGAACACCTGTTGCTCCTTGATGGCTTCCTCGGCCCGTTTACGATCCGTGATGTCCATCCCCGTGCCTACCAAATACATACCACCACCCACGATCAAACGCTGGGCCATGAGGTTAAACGGGGTTTTACCATTTTTAGTCAGAAGGTGACCCTCTACACTCTGCGAATCTGGTCCGGTAAAGATCTTCTCCATCACAGAGAGGATGGCTCCTCGTTCCTCCTCGGGGAACCGCTCCAGAGCATAGACATTCTCCAGGTCCGCATCCGAGAATCCGAATGTCTCCTGATATGCCTTATTGCAGCGCACCAACTTTCCGTTGGTGTCATGCATGAAGAAGATGCCGGGCAGGCTGTCGATCACTGCATTGGCAAAGTTCCTCTCCTGCGCCGCTGCCTCCTCTGCTCGCTTGCGCTCGGCAAAGAGCTGCGCGTTCTGGAACGCCGTGGCGATCTGTCCGGCCAGCGTGCGGAAGACGTCCAGGTCGGCCTCAGTGAAATAAGCCGCTACATCATGCTGCACATCGAAGACCCCCAG
>JAVEWB010000405.1:0-2802 GCA_034004765.1 Anaerolineae bacterium | reverse complement strand
TGGGATACGGCTTTCCACACGCTTCCTATTGCGATGATCGACCCGGAGTGGGCCAAGCGCCAACTGGTCTTGCTGCTGCGCGAGTGGTACATGCATCCCAATGGCCAGATTCCCGCCTACGAATGGGCCTTTGGAGATGTGAATCCGCCGGTCCACGCCTGGGCAGCCTGGCGCGTCTATCAGATCGACCGTGCGGTGACCGGTCAGGCGGACACCGATTTTTTGGAGCGGATTTTCCACAAGCTGCTGCTCAATTTCACCTGGTGGGTCAACCGCAAGGATCACGACGGCAATAACGTCTTTCAGGGCGGGTTCTTGGGGCTGGATAACATCGGCGTTTTCGATCGCAGCCGTCCCTTGCCCACCGGCGGGCATATCGACCAGGCGGACGGTACTGCCTGGATGGGCATGTACTGCCTGAACCTGCTGACTATCGCGCTGGAGCTGGCCCGCACCCGCCCTGCCTATGAGGACGTCGCCACCAAGTTCTTCGAGCATTTTCTCTACATCGCCGATGCGCTCACCCACATGGGGACCGAGCTGGCGAGTTTGTGGGACGCGGAGGACGGCTTTTTCTACGACCGGCTCCACTTCCCGGATGGCCATTCATCGGCGCTCAAAGCGCGCTCCTTTGTCGGCTTGATCCCCCTTTTCGCCGTGGAGACGCTGGATGCCGATCAATTGGAAGCCCTGCCGCACTTCAGGCGGCGGATGGAGTGGCTGCTTGCGCACCGGCAGCAGGTGGTGTCCAGCGTCGCTTCATTGACCGAGCCGGGGAGGGAGGGGCGGCGTTTGCTGGCGCTGGCCGATCGCGCCAAACTGCAGCGGGTGCTGCAGCGTATGTTCGATCCGGAGGAGTTTCTGTCCGAGTATGGCCTGCGGTCGCTCTCCCGCTACCATCTCGCGCACCCCTACACTTTTCACGCCGATGGGCAGGCGTACAGCGTGCAGTATGACCCGGCAGAGTCTCGCACGGACCTCTTCGGGGGAAACTCGAACTGGCGGGGGCCGGTCTGGTTCCCGGTGAATTATCTGATGATCGAGTCCCTGCGCAAATATGCCCATTATTACGGCGAGACGTTCAAGATCGAAGTCCCTACGGGCTCCGGCTGCTGGATGTCTTTGGATGAGGCCGCCACCTTACTGAGTAAGCGGCTTATTGCCCTTTTCTTGAAGAATGAGAGCGGGCGACGCCCCGTTTTGGGCGAGGTGCCGCTTTTCCAACATGATCCTCGCTGGCAGGATTACGTGCCTTTCTACGAGTACTTTCACGGCGATTCCGGGGCAGGACTGGGTGCCGGGCATCAGACCGGGTGGACGGCGCTGGTGGCCCGATTGATCTACGAGTGTGGGGGGCTTGCGCCGTAGACGGTGCCCGCTCTCGCCCGCTGATGAGTTTTAAATAATTAACGGGGTAATAGGCTGCACCCATCCGCCCGGGGCTAAAGACCCCGGGCTACAGGTACCGCGCCCGCTGAAGCGGGCTGGGAAACTTGCTTGAACGGAGTTTTATGTACCAGTCAGCGGATTGCTGGCAGAAATGGCATAGTAATAGATCAGTTATTCGAGTTTTATATGCAACCTCTATAGCCTGCTTCAGCAGGCTTTGTGTGTTTAGCCTGGTGCTTCAGCGCCAGGCAACAAGTATTACCAGATTATTTTCTTAAAGTGCATCAGCGGGCGCGATTGTTGTAGTCCGGGGTCGCCTGCCCCAAACGAAGCGCAGGGTTAGCCCCGGCCGGGTTCGTCGAGATCGGCAAATCTGTTACCAGGCTGCAACACACTCGAAACTTTGCTAGGCTTTCCTTTCGTGAGATTTTGCGTACAATACGGAAGGTGGATTTCATGAATGAGGAGCCCCTATGCTAAATTTCGGGCGTGAAGTTTGCGGGAGTTTTGAAGCTGCAGCGGCGCGGGAATGGCTGGTCACCAATGGGATCGGCGGCTATGCCTCCGGAACGGTTGCCGGGGTGCTGACCCGCCGCTATCATGGGCTGCTGATCGCCGCACTGAAGCCTCCCCTGGGGCGCACGCTGATGCTGACCAAGCTGGATGAGACGGTGGCGTACGGCGGACGCTTCTACGAGTTGTTCACCAACTGCTGGCCCAAAGATGTCATCGATCCTCATGGCTACCAAACCCTCGAGGCTTTTTGCCTGGAGGGCACGACCCCGGTCTGGACGTTTGCCTGTGCCGACGCGCAGATTCAGAAGCGGGTATGGATGCAGCCGGGCGCGAATACGACCTATGTGCGGTATGATGTCGTCCGTGGCAGCGGGCCGCTTACCCTGACGTTGAAGGCATTGGTGAACTATCGGGACCACCACGGCTGGACGCGCTGCCGGGGGGATTGGATGCGCGTGGAGCCGGTCAGGCAGGGGCTGCGGATTGTGGCGTGCGATGATGCCACGCCGTTTTACCTCTTTAGCGAGTCGGCTCAGATCTATCCGAAACATGCCTGGCATTACGGCTTCTATTTGAGTGCTGAGGCGGCTCGCGGCATGGAGATGGCCGAGGATCATCTCCAGGTTGGGGATTTCCAGGCCACACTTGAGCCGGGGGAATCCCTGACACTGGTGGCCAGTACGACGGCGACCCCTGAGCTTGATGGGGGACAGGCCTTTGCGGAACGCCAGGCATATGAGCAGCAGGTGTCTGCTGCTGCGGCGTTGGATGGCGCGCCTCCGGAGGTCCGCCACCTGGCCCTGGCGGCAGATCAGTTTGTCGTCCGGCGCGATGTGCCGGGCGTGCCGGAGGGCTATACCATCCTTGCCGGCTACCCGTGGTTTGCGGATTGGGGGC
>JAVEWB010000404.1:0-2804 GCA_034004765.1 Anaerolineae bacterium | reverse complement strand
ACGCCGTACTGCGCGGCCTTCTCCTGCAGCGACTCTATCACCCTCGCGTTGATCTCGGCCCGGCTGTGCATCACCTCCGCCATCGGTTTGGTGTTCACCACGTCGCGCAGCTTGCCCTGGACGAACTCGAAGACGATGCGCTCCGGGTTATCCACCTCCAGCGCGAAACGTTCCGGATCGGTCACGCGATAGGTATACTGCAGCGAGACGTCCATCGTCACATCGTCCGAGGTCATCGCGGCCAGACGCTCCACGTACCCGAGGCGCTCATTCACCTTGACGATGATCACCGTATCCACCAGCGGGATCTGGACGTGCCATCCGGGGGCCTGCACACCCATGAACCGCCCACCTCGCAGGTGCAGTCCCCGCTCATAGGCATGAATCTTGTAGATCGCCGCGCGGCCAATGACCAACAGCCCCATCAGGAGCACGAACCCCGCCAGCACCACCACCGCCATCCGGTACAAGCGCCCCAGCGCATCGCCGGGACGAGAGGAACGAGCGGGCTCCCCCGATTTGCCACCTGCCGATATGAGATTTTCCACCATCGCTTTACCCTCCATAGGTAGTTTCAGAAGATAGACCGAAGGGTTGCCCTTACCCTGAAGCTCGGAGCCCCCGTCCCGGGGGCGACTCTTTGCAGTATCCTCTTTTGCCACCCCCGAGACGGGGGCGGGGAGCAGCCAGGTCACGCCGCCCATCCGGCCATCTTTATATACGTAGTGTACCTGTTCGGGGAGGGTATGTCTACTGTGGAAACCTACAGGTTCGTGGGGTAATCAGGAAACATCCGGCAGATTGGAGCGCGCCCAGACCGCCGCTTCGACGCGGGAGACCGCCCCCAATTTGCGCAGGATGTTGCTCACGTGGAAATCTGCCGTCCGCACGGTGATGAACAGCGCCTGCGCGATCTCCTTGTTGCTCAGCCCATCGACGATCAGGCGCAGCACCTCGCACTCACGCGCCGTCAAACTCTCCTGCCGGCGGGCGACCTCCTCCCGCCAGCGCCGTATCCGCGCCTGCTGCTCCGCCGTCCAAAACAGCGCCCCTTGGGACGCCGCGCGCACCGCCTCGACGATCCGCCCCGGCGCTTCGTTCTTCAGGAGATAGCCCACCGCGCCCGCCTCGGCCATCCCGGCCAGATAGCGATCGTCGTCATACGCAGAGAGCGCCAGCACCCGCACCGGCACCCGCTGCGCCTGCAGGTGCGCCAGCACTGCCACGCCGTCCAGCGCCGGAAGCTGGCAGTCCAGCACCACCACGTCGGGCTGCAGCGCCGTGATCAGCGCCAGCGCCGCCTCGCCATCATCCGCCTCGCCGACCACGTCAATGTCGGGCGCATGATCCAGCAGCACCTTCAGCCCCACCCTCAGCGCCGGATGGTCGTCGGCCAGCAATACACGAATCGACTCAGCCATAGATAGCTCCTACAAAAACGAATTAGGAATTAGGAATGAGGAATTAAGATGCCCTCACGCATCACGTTTTACGTTTCACGTCTCCTGCATCACGGGCCACCCTGTATCAACGCGTCGAACTCCTCTGCCGCCGCGACGAGCAGCCCGGGCTGGCGGGTGAGGCTGAACCAGTCCCACTGCGTATCGTGCGGGAAATCGTCTAAGAACCAGCAGAGCGCCTGCACCTGCGGCTCCGCGTCGATCACCGCCACCGCGGTGGTGAGCCAACCGGGCGGATAGTTCTGCGCGGGCGGGATCCCGGCCTCCCGATCGTAGGTGTTGGTCGAGATGATGTAGACCGGCAGCCCGCGGGTGGTCGTATACCCGTTGATGATCTCCAGCCAATCGCGGTAGATGCGGAAGCCGGCCTGCGCGCCGTCCCACGCCTCGCGGCGCAGGTCCACCCGCGGCTCGTCCGCGCGCAGATGCCCGATCATCTCCGGCGCATCGGGATGCCCCGGAGCCTGCACGTCAAAGCCATCCGGCGCGGCCATCGGGATCCCAGCCGCCGCCTTCGCCCGGGCCGCCTCATCCAGGCAGGCTACGAGCGTATTCATGTAGTTCAGCCAGGGCACGTCACGCCGGTAGACCTGCTCGCCGTCCTGATCGCGGCTCCACCCCCGCACCGGCGCGACCAGCACGCGCAGGGCGGGATTCTCCGCGTGGATCACCTGCACGGCGTTGTCCGTCCGGCTGGCCTCCTCGCCGTAGCCGTTGAAGACGCGGGCGTACCACGCCGGGGTGACCGGTGTGTCCGGCGACAGCCCATTCGCCGAGAGCGCGTTGGGCTCGTTGCCGATGATAATCCCGTAGAGCCCCTCCAGGCGGTCATCGCGCGCCAGCCGCCGCAGGTAATCCAGGTACTCCGTCAGCGCCAGGTAATCCCCTACCGGCGGCACGCTCTGCGACTCCTCGTAATCGACCCGCACCATCACACGCAGCCCCTGCGCCTCATGGAGCGCCACCCGCGCCGCCAGGTCGTCGATCCCCCAATAGAGCGCCTCGGCCTGGCTCGCATAGGTCACTTCGACGCCCCAGCCGGAGCGCCCGTGCCAGTCCCGCTCCGGGTTAGGGAACGTGACCCCCAATTTGGTCGGCACCCTGTCCGCCGATGCAGCCGCCGTCTCCTCACCGATCGCCAGCCGCCCGCGTTCCACACAACCCGTGTGGCAGTCGTGATAGAAGGCCAGGACGTAACCCGGCTGCGCTGGCACCGTGAAGCGCCACTGCCACGTCCATAGCCCCTCGCCCGCCACCGCGTCCCCCACCTGCGTGACCGGCTGGCCGTCCACCGTCAGCAGGACGAACGACCAGGGCTGGGTATCGGTGACCGAAACGAGCACC
>JAVEWB010000403.1:0-2806 GCA_034004765.1 Anaerolineae bacterium | reverse complement strand
CAAAGCCGCACCGACGTCGTGGAAGGGGCTTGCTTTTTCGATGCATTTGCGGCAAGTGTGCATGGCGTTATAATTTGGGGTGATGATGTGATTGTACAAAAAGGAGGCCGACTTGAATCGCCCTGTCATAGTGGTCCACGGTGGAGCATGGTTTGTCCCTGATCATTTGCGCGATACCTATAGCGCGGGCTGCCGGCGTGCCGCAGGTGCCGGCTGGGAAATCTTGCAGCGCGGCGGCCCGGCTTTGGATGCGGTGGAAGCGGCGGTGCGGGTCATGGAGGATGACCCTACGTATGACGCGGGTCGGGGAAGCTACCTGAACCGTGATGGCGAAGTGGAGATGGATGCCATCATCATGGACGGACGCACGTTGGATTTTGGGGCGATTGCGGCGGTCCGGCGGATCCAGAACCCCATCAGCCTAGCCCGTAAGGTCCTGGAACTGGAGCAGCATAACTTCTTTGTCGGGCATGGGGCCGAACTGTTGGCTCAGGAGTTGGGGGTTCCGTTTTGCGATCCTGGCGCGCTGATGGGAAAGCGCGAAGATCCTGAGAGTGATGAGACGTGGTCGCCCCCTGGCCTGATACAGCCTGCGGGGGGTGATACGGTGGGGGCGGTGGCCCTGGATCTTCAAGGGGACCTGGCCGTGGCCACGTCTACCGGGGGCACCCCTAACAAGCGCCCTGGCCGTGTGGGGGACTCGCCACTGGTGGGCTGCGGGGCCTATGCGGATAACGAGGTCGGGGCGGCCTCTGCAACGGGGTGGGGTGAGCGGCTGCTGCGTATTGTGACCAGCAAGACTGCCTGTGATTATTTGCGGCAGGGTACGGCATCGCAAGCGGCAGCGGAAGCGGTTATTCACCTGCTCGAGCAACGTGTGGCAGGGTATGGCGGCATCATTCTCGTGGATCGTGAAGGGCATATCGGACTGGCTCACAATACGCCGAATATGTCTTATGCTTATATTCTTCCCGGGCAGGAGGTCGTGGTCGGTACCAGGCTGTGACGGCACCTAAACGTTCTGCGGAATCCATGGCTGAGGCTGAGGTGAGCCGAGAGTCCTTGAGGCTTGCTCAACCGTTGTCTGAATGGCACCAGCATCAGGGCCAGAGCAACGATTGTGGCCCTTACTGTGTTGCTATGGTGGTCAATACCCTGCGCAATGCCCGAATTGTAGATGGGGCGCTCCTGGGCCAAGAGTTACCACACTGGCGAAGGTTTCTTCTACCCGCCCGCGTGCGTGGATGGGCGACCTTCCCCTGGGGGGTGGTGTGGGCATTCGAACGGGAGGGGTTGCACGCGCGTTGGCGGGTGTTTCAATCGCGCGCGCGTTTGTACGACAATTTACGCGAGGGAATCAGCACGATTGTGATTGTAGGTGACCCTTTGTGTTTTTCGAAACAACGGCGGTGGCAAGGGTGGGCACATTACAAGATCCTGTATGGCTGGGATCCTGAGAAGGGCTGGGGGTTTGTCGATCCTGCCGTCCCCTTTTCCCCTGGCATTTCCTGGCAGGGAGACACTGCTTTCTGGTCGTATTGGCGCGGGATGGGACGGCAGCTCATTGAAGTGGCCCCCTAAAACGCATCTGCACGGTCTTATTCCGCCATCATGGCGTGTCCAATGAAGGTCTTATCGCATTCCTCGAACGTGTTTGCCGAGCTGGGTCAACCGGGTGGTCATCACATATTCTGGCACCTGGAAGCTTTCGCTTAACTGCTGAAGGCTGATCAGGGGACGCCGGGCAGCTTTCAAAACCCATTTCTGTGGGACGAGGAGGCACGCGGCAAAATAATGGGTTGCCTCGTTGTAATACGGGAGATCCTGCGAAATGGGAGTCTCATGCCGGCAGATTTCCCGGTAGAGCAGCCGTGCAATGGCCATCCGGTACTCATAAGGGTGTTCCCCCAATCCAAAGGCCAGCGAAAGGTCGGTAATGTCAACCGACATGCCTAACTCTTTAGGAGGCGTGCGCAGAATGGCTTCGATGGGCACGGGCGGATTCTTGAAGTCGTAATGCTCCAAAACCCATTCGACGAGTTTGTCCAATTGTTCTTGTTCTTTAGGGGATAGCGCTGGTGCCACTTATTCTTCCTCCATCAGATTACGGAATTCCTGGAAGGGAATAGCCGTGAGCGTTTCCGTAGATCCCATTCCCAGTGAGTGAAGAAGCAAGGCGATTTTTGCGGCTGACGTTGCATCGGGAGCCTCAAAGATGTGCAGGAAATCATATTTTCCCAGAAGGACATAACTCGAGAGCCGTTTGACGTCCGGGTACTCTGCATCGAGATGCTCCTTTAGTATTTTATCCAATTCCGCCAACGATTTGATTTCGCCAGGGTACCGCAGAGAGAGTTTCGAAAGCATCACAAATGTGGCCATCTATTGCCTCCTCTTCATAATACTATTTTACCCGCGTTTGAACTGCGCTGCAAGTTGCTCGACCGAAATCTGCAAAATCGTAGGTCGCCCGTGTGGGCAGGTCCGCGGATTTTGGGTTTGTTCCAAAGCGTGAATCAGGCGTTCCATCTCTTCTTGGGAGAGGATCTGTCCTCCTTTGACCGCGGCGCGCTTGCAGATCTTACGGACAGTCAGTGTTTCCAATCCCTCGCGCACGGGGGAGCGTTCCGTATTGCCGGATGCTATATCGGCTACAAGTTCCTGGATAGGAATGTGTTTCAGTTGGGTGGGAACAGCACGTACCAGGAAGGTACTGGCCCCGAAAGGCTCGATCTCTAACCCCAGACTGTTGAGGATGGGCAGCGTCTCTTCCAGCCGGCCTGCCTCATCCGGTGGCAGCGTGACG
>JAVEWB010000402.1:0-2819 GCA_034004765.1 Anaerolineae bacterium | reverse complement strand
GGATCAACTCTCTTTCCAGAAGACCATCTCGCAGTCGCTGGCGTTGGATACGGAGTTCGATACGACCTGGATGATTATCGGGGATGTGGAAGCCAACATCAACCAGGACAGCGCGGCAGCGATCGAGGCGTATCGTAAAGCGTTGGAACTTGTGCCGGGTAACTGTACGGTGCAGCACGTCGTCGGCAGCCTTCAGATCCAGCAGTCACAGTGGGCGGGTGCTATCACCGATCTGGAAGGGGCCTTGGAATATTGCGCTGCTTCCAGCAATGCCTGGGATATGTACCGGATGCTGGCGGTGGCCTACTTCTACCAGGGGGAGCAGGCGGAAGCTTTGGAGATGGCCAACCAGGCCCTGCTCCTGGTTCCCGAAGATCAGCGATCAGTGATCGAGCAGTTGATCGCGGCGATTCAGCAGCAGGCACCGACCGAGCTTGTCCCCGGTGCTTCTCCTGTGCCAACGCCTGAGCCGGCCCCTGATTCATCCGTCCCCGTTACACCTTGAGTCGATGGCTACCTATCTGGTCGTTTTTGCCGGTGTTTTGCTCCTTGCGATCGTGGGGACTCCCCTGGCGCGGATTCTGGGGCTGCGGATCCATGCGGTGGATCAGCCTGATCCGCGGCGGAAGGTCCACACTGCCCCTACGCCGCGGCTGGGGGGCGTAGCCATCTTCCTGAGCACCCTGACGGTCACGCTGTTCCTGGATGGTCAGTATGAATCGGATCAGTTGACGGGGATCCTGGTGGGCGCCTCGCTGGTCTCCTTCCTGGGGCTGTGGGATGATCGCTTTGGGCTGAGCCCCTGGATCAAGCTGCTGGGACAGTTTGCGGCAGTAGGCCTTTTGCTGGCTACCGGGGTTTCGATCACCGCACTGGTTCATCCTCTGCTCAATTATGGGGCCACGGTCCTCTGGGTGGTGGGCATCACCAACGCGCTGAACCTGCTGGATAACATGGACGGGCTTTCTGGCGGTGTCGCTGCGATTGCCGCCGCGCATTTTGCCCTCATGTGCAGCTTTACCGGCCAGTATCTGGTGGGGGCGATGTCGGTGGCGGTGATGGCCGCCTGCGTCGGCTTCCTCTTTTACAACTGGACCCCCAGCAAGATTTTCATGGGCGATTCGGGGAGCCTCTTTCTGGGATTCACGTTGGCTGCGATTGGCATCAAACTGAAGTTCCCGGGCAACGTTCCTTTTGTGACCTGGATGATCCCCATCCTGGTGTTGGGCGTTCCGGTCTTTGATACGACGCTGGTCACGCTCTCACGCCTCCGGCGGGGGCTCAATCCGCTCACGACGCCGGGGACCGACCATTCCTCCCATCGCCTGACCTACGCCGGCATGACGCGCCGTGAGGCGGTGCTGGTACTCTACATTGCGGCATTTCTTCTGGGGCTGGTGGCTCTCTCTGTCACCGAGGCTTCCATCCTGCAGGGGTATATCATGGGGGGGATCGTGCTGGCGGCGGGCGCGTATGGCCTATGGCGTATGGAGTGCCCCCCCTTCTGGCCCCCCCCGCAGGCAAAGAAGCCTGCCACCGAATGATCTTTATGTCTGGGGAAAAATTGAGGTTGCTGCGTGAAGCGCAGCAACCTCAATTTTTTAGAACATTGAGAGCTGTTCCAGTTGCGGCGGAGCCTGGTACTCATTGGGTTTGACCTGCCCATCGAGGAGCTGCTTGAGCTTTTGGAAATCTTCCTCGATAGCCTGCTTCAGGCTGGGTTGGTGGAGGGCCGCAGCGGGATGATACATGGGGAAGTAGGTGTACTCCCCGACCTTGCGCGCCTGTCCGTGCACCAACGAGATCTTCTCCTCAGGGAACGCGCGGGCCATCGAATGGCGACCCAGTGTCACGATGATCTTGGGATGGATGATCTCGATCTGTTGATCTAAGTAATCCCTACAGGCTCCCACTTCGTCCCCTTGCGGATCGCGGTTTCCCGGCGGACGGCACTTGATGACGTTGGTAATGTAGACTTTGCTGCGATCGATCCCGATACCCTTCAGAAGCTGGTCCAGGAAATTCCCGGCGGCCCCTACAAAAGGGAGCCCTTGCTGATCTTCGTGAAAGCCCG
Source organism: Anaerolineae bacterium (assembly GCA_034004765.1). GTDB lineage: Bacteria > Chloroflexota > Anaerolineae > B4-G1 > SLSP01 > JAVEWB01. Next base: position 745 of record JAVEWB010000402.1, on the reverse strand, counting down.
GCGCTTCTCCGATGAACATGATATCCGCATCAAATGGCCCCGCTCCCGGAACGGCATGGGTCCTCCCCACGTGCAGCGGGCAGCGCTGACAACGGCGCACCTCCTCGTGAATGGCTTCCAGTGCAGTGTTCTGTGTTGCGTCCATGGCCCCTCCTTTCCCTACGTTATAAATTTTATCCGAATTCATGATGTCCTACCGACCAGGGATTGCTCGAGACAGCGTCTCTCCAGATCCTGGCGCTGCGCTTCCAGCTTTTGTCTGTAGTCAGGGTAACGGCCTTCCAGGTGGAGTTGCAAAAGGAAGGCATCCTCCCCATCCTGATAGTAACCGGGGAGGCTGGACAGCAGGACAAATTCATATTTATGGTAGAGGCTTTGGGCCGTGGTATTCGAAACCCGAACCTCTAAGGCTACCGTTCGCGCATTCATGATCAGCGCCTGATCGAGTGCGGTGATGAGGAGCAGTTCCCCGAATCCGTACCCCCGCCACTGCGGATGCACGCCGAGCGTGCTGATGTGCCCCTCTCCGCTTTGCACGCGCATGCCCACAAAGCCATGGACCTTTTCGAGGGGTTGCCGTTCCCAAGGCCAGTAGGGTGAGAATTGGAGCAGGCTTTTTACCTGAAGGACGAAGTAGCGCGCATACACATTGAAGTAAAGCTCGTGGATGTAGACCGATTTCGGCCAGGGATCCTTGAACACCTTTTGATCGACGATCAGCACTTGCGAGATGTCCCGCGGCTCC
>JAVEWB010000401.1:0-2825 GCA_034004765.1 Anaerolineae bacterium | reverse complement strand
GCGATGCAGGGCTGTGATTGGGTCTTCCATGCAGCCGCCATCTCGCAGTACTGGCGCAACAGCCCCGAGGTGATCTATACCGTCAACGTCGAAGGCACGCGTGCCGTCCTGCGAGCCGCGAGGGAGTGCGGGGTGCAGCGCGTCGTCTATACCAGCTCTGTGGGTGCGTTGGGCCTCCCCGACTCACCGGGAGAGCTTCTGGATGAGACGCATGGGTTCAACTTGTCGAACATACGCTTTCCCTATGGGCACAGCAAGGTCCTGGCCGAGGCGGCGATCCGGGAGGCTGTGGCAGGGGGACTGGATGCTGTGATTGTGAACCCGGCGACGGTGATTGGACAGCGGGACATCGGCTTTGTCGGCGGCGAATTCCTGCGCGCGGCCAGGAAAGGTCAGGCGGTATTCGCTCCACCGGGAGGCATGGGCATTGTTTCCGCCCGCGCCGTTGGCGTGGGACACGTCCTGGCTGTCGAGCGGGGGCGAAAAGGGGAACGTTACATCCTCAACGGTGAGAATATCTCCTATCGCGCGTTGATGGATACGGTTGCCGATGTAGTGGGAGCGCGCGGCCCCTGGTTCACGATGCCCGGTCCTGTGCTGCAAGGGGGTGCCGGGCTCATCGATCTGTGGAATCGCGTGCAGAAAGGCACGCCGCTGGTTGATGGCACACAGGCTCGGCTGGGACGCTACTTCCTGTATTTCGATGGCAGCAAGGCGGCCCGGGAGTTAGGACTGCCGCAAAGCCCGGCACATGCTGCTGTGGAAGAGGCCTGGTACTGGTATCAGGCCCACGGGCTTTTATAGGCAAGGGGAGGCTTGCCGAACCGCTATGTACTTGAAATCGGAAAGTCATTATATGCGGCGGAAACGCCCGGGGACTCCTTTCTGGCGTATCCTTATCCTGTTGATTCTGATTGCCGGCAGCCTTTATCTGCTTATGCAGCTCTGGGACGAGGAATCGGGAGCACTTACGACGCTTTCGACCCCTGTACCGCTGCCCACCCCGACGCGCTCGGCGGTTTCTTTCTCCGCGGAGGCTGTGGACTTTTACCGTGCAGGGCAACTGACGGACGCCGTGGATGCTTATCAGCAGGCACTGGACCTTGCGCCGGAGCAGGTCGATCTGTATCTTTCTCTCGCGCGTATTTCGATTTTCCGCGGGCGTCCCGAACGCGGATTGGTGATGACACGTGAGGCGCTGCGCCTCGAACCGGAGAATGCCCGGGCTTGGGCGATCACCGGCCTGGCGTACGATTGGCTGGGGCTGCCGGACGAGGCCGTGGAGGCCTGCGACAAAGCGATTGAGCTGGATCCTACGCTTCCTGAGGCTTATGCGTATCTGGCCGAAGCGTATATCGACCTGGGGAACTGGGCTGCGGCGAACAACACCATCGACACGGCCTTGCAGTTGGATGAGAATAACGCCGACGTGCAGCGCAATTACGGCTATATCCTTGAGGTGCAGGGCAATTACACGAGTGCGATTGCGGCCTACCGCAAAGCTCTGGAGTTGCAGCCCGGCATGCCGTACCTTTATCTGGCGATTGGGCGCAATCAGCAGGCGCTGGCGGATATTGCGGGAGCCAGAGAGAGCTATGAGGCGGCTGCAGAGAACGACCCCAAAAGTGCAGCCGCGTTGGATATGTTAGGCTGGACTTACCTGCTCGAGAGCGATTATGACTCAGCTCAACGATCGCTCGACCAGGCGGTGGCGGCTGATGCAACTTACTCCCGGGCATTGGGCCATCTGGCGTCATTGTACTTTCAGCGCCGCAACTACGAGGATGCGATCCCTGCCTTCGAGCAGGCTGTCCGCTACGGTGAAGCTGAGATCCGGCAGAAAGCCACCTTTTTCCGGGTGACGTTGGAGACCGCAGGTCAGATCCCTGAGGAGCCCGGCGAGACGGAGGTCGGCGTAGCTACCTTTGTCGCTCCGATTGATTCTAAAGGCCCTCTGCGGGCTGTCTTTGCGGATGACGGAGAAGGCACATCCCTCCGCGGCTACGTGCGCATGGATGTGCTGGATGGCCGGTATCAGATCAACCTGCAAGGACTGGCTGCACCACCCAGCGGGCAGGCCTATGTGGGGTGGTTCGAGCCGCTGCGAACGGCGGAAGGCGTGCCCATCCACACGGAAGGGATGACGCCGGACGCGCAGGGAACCGTGACGCTGAATTCGATCACGGGCCCGGTCAAAGGGCCGCCCATTGAGCATTACTACACGCTGGCGCTCTGCTACTATTTTTTGGAACAGTGTTCCGACGCGCAGCCGTACATTGATGTGGCGCTGCGTATCGATCCGGATGATGCCAACGCGCTGCAGATGATGCAGCTTTGCGGGGAATGATGGCCGACGCGCAAGACGATGAGCCTCAGGGGACGTCTCATCTGAGCCAAACGCTGGGAAGGCTGGCTCCACTGGCCGCGCTGAGCCTGGGGCTGCTGCTGCTTTACCGGCACTTAGCTGCCGGATGGGTCCTGGCAGGCGGTGACCTCCATACCTATTTCTTCCCCTATTGGACCGCTGCGGCGCGCGCTTTTCAAGCGGGGGAGCTGCCGCTTTGGAACCCCTATCTCTTTGCAGGCGCTCCGCTTCTGGCCAACTCGCAGGCTGCAATTTTCTACCCGCTCAACTGGCCCTTCTGGCTGCTGTCCGGATCGGATCTCGCGGATCTGGCAGTTTCCCTCCACTGGAGCGTGCTGCTGCACCTGGGGCTGGCGGCTTTCAATCTCTTCCTGCTCGCGCGGCGACTGGGCGTGCGTCCCTGGGGGGCGGCGCTGGGAGGTCTCCTCTATGCAGGCGGAGGCTTTTTAGGCGTTCTTGT
>JAVEWB010000400.1:0-2843 GCA_034004765.1 Anaerolineae bacterium | reverse complement strand
CAGCAGGTCGTTGTCCAGGTCTTGACGCCGACTCACTTGAATGATGAACAGCGCAAGCTCTTGCAATCGCTGGGAGAGACGCTGGGAACCGCCGAAGTGGTGGGTGAAGGGAAACAGAGTTTCAAAGAGCGCATCAAGGATGTGCTTGGGCTATAATTGAGACCGCTTAACATAGAACAAGGCAGGTAATCCATGGAGTGGTTGGAAGTCAGTGTCGCTGTGGCCGGGGAAGCTGCGGAAGCTGTTGCCGAGGTCCTGAGCCGCTATGTGCCGCAGGGAGTCGCTATCGAGCTGGGGAATACCCCTTCCGTCGATAGCGTGATCGTGCGGGCTTACCTCAGCAACGATGATGAGATGGAAGCGAGGCGCCAGAAGATCGCGGAAGCGCTGTGGCACCTGGGGCAGATCTGGCCGATCCCGGAGCCGGAGTACACCCTGATCCCCGATCAGGACTGGACGGCTCGCTGGAAGGAGAGCATCCCTATCCTGCACCTGGGGCAGCGCATTGTCATCAAGCCTTCCTGGCGATCCTATACGCCGACGGATGGTGAAGTGATCTTGGAGCTGGATCCCGGGATGGCGTTTGGCACCGGGCTTCATCCTACCACGCAGCTCTGCATCGAGGCGTTGGAATCACTCGTGCAGCCGGAGCTTCAGCTTCTGGATCTGGGAACGGGGACCGGCATCCTGGCGCTGGCCGCGGCCAAGCTGGGGGTGCAGCAAATCACGGCGGTGGACAACGATGCCGCAGCGGTGACGGTGGCGCGGCGCAACGCGCGCAGCAATGGTGTCGCCGAAAGCATCCATCTGATCCATGGCTCATTGGAGGATGCGGAGGGGGCCTACGACCTTATCCTGGCCAATATTCTTGCCCCGACGATCATCAGCATGGCCGAGAAAAATCTGGTGGGATATTTACGCCCCCGGGGGAGACTGATCGCCTCCGGAATTCTGCAGGAACAGGCGCAAGAGGTCACCGACGTTCTGGAAACGTATGGAATGACGATTATCGAGATGCGGCAAAAGGAAGACTGGATCGCTGTGGTTGCAGAAAAGGCAACGTTGTTTTAAGGGGCTGCGCCGCCGTCCAGAATACAAAACACCGGCCTGGTTACTTCAGGCCGGTGTTTTTAGCAATACCTTAGAGAGAATTGTTTATTCTTCTCCCTGGTGATCCATGTGGCGCTTGTAACGATAGACGATGCGCCCACGCGTCAAGTCATAAGGAGAGAGCTCCAGCCGCACTTTGTCCCCGATCAGGATACGAATGTAATACTTGCGCATTTTCCCGGACAGGTAAGCTAAAACCGAGTGTCCGGTGGTTAGCTCGACCCGGAACTGGGTGCTCGGAAGTGCTTCCGTAACAATGCCCTCAACCAGAATTTTTTCCTCTTTAGCCATTCAGCTCTCTACTCCAATCGTACGTCTATTCTTCAGGGCTGACAGGGGCTTCATCCGCGTCGGCATCCTCATCGGAAGCCATATCCGCGTTTTCTTCCAGCTCATCATCCTCGAAAGCAAGATCTGCGTTTTCTTCCAGCTCGTCATCTTCGGAAACCATAGCTGCAGTTTCCTCCAGCTCGTCATTCTCGAAATCGTCTTCGAAATCAAGATCATCGCCCTGGTCGTCTGTGTCCTCAACCGTTGCATCCACCTGGTCTTTGCGCAGCTGCGCCGCGGCCTCAGCCTCGGTGGCCCAGCGCTCCCACTCCTCGAGCCGTACCTGGCGAACGCTCAGTCCAATACGGCGGCGCTCCGGTTCGATGCGGATGATCTTTACCAGGACCTTATCGCCGACTTTCAGTTCTTCCCGTTGTTCGGCGGAGAGCAGCTCCGAATTGTGCAGCAGCCCCTCCACACCGGTCTCCAGCTCCACGAAGACGCCGAAGTCTGCAATCTGGCTGATTTTTCCTTCCACCAGGCTTCCGGTTTGATACCGCTCAGGCGCAGATTCCCAGGGGTCTGACCGCAAGGCTTTGATGCTCAAAGCGATGCGCTGGCGATCCCGATCTACACTGAGGACCTTCACCTTCATCCGTTGGCCGACGTGGTACACATCGGCAGGGTTGTCCACCCGCCCCCAAGAAAGCTCCGAGACATGCACCAGGCCGTCCAGCCCACCAAGATTCACAAAAAGGCCGAAATCGGTGATCTGGCTCAGCCGGCCGGTGCGCACCTGCTCGGGTTCGAGTTCCATGAGAAGCCGCTGTCGGCGTACGGAGCGCCACTCTTTTGCTGCGGCCTGCTGCGAGAGGATCAGACGCCGGCGGGAGCGATTGACCTCAATGACCTTGAGCATGATCGACTTCCCCACCATTGCGCGCAGGCGACGATAGCGCTCGGAAGCTTGCCGAAGGCGCGCGAATCCTATCAACTGGGACATGGGAACAAAACCGCGCAGGCGTCCAAACTCAACCGTGAGGCCGCCACGATTGGCCTCCAGGACCTTTGCTTCATGGACGGTCTGCTCGACCTTGAGCTGCTCGGCCTTCAGCCAGTCCTCTTGAAGCTTCGCCTGGGAGATCGAGAGTTCAACGTTTCCATCGTTATTGCGAGACTGGACCACGATTACCGGGACCGACTGCCCGACCGTGAACTGTCTGTCGTTCTCCTCAAGCTGTTCCAGGTCCGCGACGGGGACAAAGCCATCGCGCTTGCTCCCAATATCGATCACGATCCCCTCGGGGCGGACATCCGCGATCATACCTTCTCGCAGTTGTCCACGCTTTGGTTGATCAAAGTCGAGTGCTTCCTGTTCCAGATTTTCCATTGAGATAGGCTCAGTTTCAGCGGCGCTGCCTTTCAACTCTTCCACGTCCGACTCCTCAAGCACGACAACTTAC
>JAVEWB010000033.1:0-13052 GCA_034004765.1 Anaerolineae bacterium | reverse complement strand
GAATTGGTCGAGCCGCCCAGCGCCATGTCCACAATGAACGCATTGCGGAACGCCGCAGGCGTGAGGACGTCCAGCGGCTTGATGCCGCGGGACAGCAGTTCCATGATCTGCATCCCCGCCTGCTTGGCCAGTGCCGTACGGGCAGAAAAAACCGCGGGGATGGTTCCCTGACCGGGCAGTCCCATCCCCAACGCTTCCACGAGGCAGTTCATGGTGTTGGCGGTAAACATCCCTGAGCAAGAGCCGCAGCTCGGGCAGGCCGCCCGTTCCAGGCGATCCACCGCCTCGGCGGACATCTCGCCCCGCGTCGCCGCGCCTACCGCCATGAACACATCGTTGAGATCGACGGCGCGGCCATCCAGGCTGCCCGCCAGCATCGGGCCGCCGCTGACCACAATGGCGGGGAGATTGAGCCGTGCTGCGGCCATCATCATACCGGGGACGATCTTGTCGCAGTTGGGGACCAGCACCAAGGCGTCGAAGGCGTGTGCCTGGGCCACAATTTCCACGGAGTCCGCAATCAGTTCGCGGCTGGCCAGCGAGTACTTCATGCCCAGGTGATTCATGGCCAGACCATCGCAGACGCCGATGGTATTACATTCGAAAGGCGTGCCCCCTGCCATATGAATACCGGCTTTCACCGCATCCGCCACCTGGCGCAGATGCGCGTGGCCGGGGATTGCTTCGTTATACGAACTGATCACGCCAATAAAGGGCTGGGCGATTTCGCGATCGGTTTGTCCCAGTGCTCGCAGCAATGAACGATGAGGAGCCCGTTCCATCCCTCGTTTGACCGCATCACTTTTCATGAATCCTGCCTCCCGAAATAAATTGGATGTAGCTTAAAACAAAAAAAACCTCCCTTTCGGGAGGTTTTTCTAAAAAACTTTGTCGTACGACTTTTAAGCGGGCGTCACCTGCCTCCCAAGCACCAGTTCCTTTTGGACCAACAACAACAAGCCCAAAAGGGAGACAGTAATGACGATAATGGTGCTGAGAGTAAAGGTTATCGGTTGCATTGCTAAAAAGGCCTTGCCAGATGGCTCCTTAAAATAAATTCCATTCATCATACCATCTTCGAAAAATATGTCAAATTTCAAGGGAAGCGGGGGATTTTTGGCCGGTGCGCGGCAGTAGGAAAGCGCCGTCAACAGGTAATTCCGCGCGAAATTACACCAATTTGTCATTTGAACCCTTACCTTACCGTGCTATAATTTGGTACTTTAAGCTCCCAACCAAAAGTTGCGGTTCTTATGGAAATGGATATAATTGAGAAGCATGGGATTTATATTATCGGGGCTCCTACAATCGGCTGTACAGGCAAATCTTTTCTTGTGGTTTTGGCATAAAGATGGGCTAGACATAAAGGCAACACGTAAGTGAGTCCTCAAGGAGTGATTATGTCCGATCATACAATGCAACCCGCATCAGAACACCTGCTCGAAGTAAAGAACCTCACAACGCGCTTCTACACCGAAGATGGCGTCGTCCACGCAGTCAACGGCATCTCCTATACGATGGATGAAGGAGATACGCTAGGCGTGGTAGGGGAGAGCGGCTGTGGCAAAAGCGTTCACGCCCTCTCGATCATGCGGCTGATTCCTGTGCCTCCCGGGAAAATCGAGGATGGCGAGGTCATCTTCCGCGGGCGCGACCTGCTGAAGCTCAACGAAGACGAGATGCGCCGCGTGCGCGGTGCTGAGATCGCGATGATCTTCCAGGATCCCATGACTTCTCTGAACCCGGTCAAGACCATCGGGTTCCAAATCATGGAAGCGCTCAAGCTGCATCAGGGGATGGATAACGCCCAGGCGCGCGAGCGATCGGCAGAACTGCTCGATCTGGTGGGCATCCCGGAAGCCGCCCAGCGGCTCGACGATTACCCCCACCAGTTCTCCGGCGGGATGCGGCAGCGCGTGATGATCGCCATGGGACTCTCCTGCAATCCGAGCCTCCTCATTGCCGACGAACCCACGACTGCACTTGACGTGACTATCCAGGCACAGATCATCGAGCTGGTGAAGCGGCTCCAGCATCAGCTAGGGATGGCCGTGATCTGGATCACGCACGATCTGGGTGTGGTTGCCGGGATGGCCAAGCGGGTCAATGTAATGTATGCGGGACATATTATCGAATCGGGACCGGTGAAGCTCATCTACAGTAATCCCCGCCATCCCTACACGGTGGGGCTGTTAGGCTCGCTCCCCAGCGTCGGCGCGCGCAGGGCAAAGACGCTCTTCGCCATTCCGGGCGAACCGCCGGATCTAGTTGGGGCGCAAAAAGGCTGCCCCTTTGCACCACGCTGCACGTATAAAGTAGAGCGCTGCCCTTACGAGATGCCCCCCATCGAGGAAATAGAGCCGGGACATCTGGTAGCCTGCTGGGAAAGGGATAAGGTAAGGAAACCACAATGACCATTGAAAACAGCATACCCTCAGAAGAAGTCCATTCCCAAGAAGTCATCCTGAAGGTCGAAAACCTGAAGAAATACTTCCCCATCAAGCGCGGTGTCTTCCGTCACAGAGTCGGCGACGTGAAGGCCGTCGATGGGGTGAGCTTCAACGTTTACAAAGGGGAAACCCTGGGGCTGGTCGGTGAGAGCGGCTGCGGCAAGACGACCACAGGCCGCACCATCATCCGGCTTTACGAACCCACGGAAGGTCAGGTAGATTTCCAGGGTGTGGACCTGGCCAAACTGACCGGCGCAGAACTGCGCCACACACGTCGCAAGATCCAGATGATCTTCCAGGATCCCTACGCCTCACTGAGCCCCCGCATGAGCGTGTTGGGCATCGTCGGCGAACCCATGGAGATTCATCACCTGGTGAAAACCCCTAATGAGCGCAAAGAGCGCGTGGCCGAACTCCTGGAGATGGTTGGGCTCGATCCGGCCTTCATGAACCGCTTCCCCCACGAATTCTCGGGCGGTCAGCGGCAGCGCATCGGCGTCGCACGCGCCCTGGCCCTCAATCCGGATATGATCATCTGCGATGAACCGATCTCCGCACTGGACGTCTCGATCCAGGCACAGGTCGTAAACCTGCTCGAGGAGCTTCAGGCAAAAGTCGATCTTACCTACATCTTCATTGCCCACGATTTGAGTATGGTGCGGCACATCAGCAACCGCGTCGCCGTGATGTACCTGGGCAAAATCGTAGAACTCACCGATCGGGAAACCCTGTACACCAATCCGCTCCACCCCTACACGCAGGCACTGCTCTCTGCCGTCCCGGTGCCGAACCCGGAGATCGAGGAGAAACGCCAGCGTACCATTCTTGAAGGGGACCTGCCCAGTCCGGCACATCCACCTGTAGGCTGTAACTTCAACACACGGTGCCCTAGAGCCTTCGATCACTGCCATGTGGAAGAACCACCCATGATCGAAGTAGAACCCGGCCACTTCTGCGCCTGTCATCTGGTGCAGCCTTCGAAATGACCCGATAGGGTCTGAATACTCTCTTGAAAGGAGGTGATGGCTATCGAGGAAGGGATAGTTTTTTCCGAGAGGCAATGGATATGTTTCACAACACTTCTAAGAAGGAGGAAGTTCCTATGTTTAAGAAAAGTTGGTGGTTAGTTATGTCGCTGCTGGTCATTGCCAGCATGCTGTTGGCGGCCTGTGGGCCTACCGCGGTTCCTACCACTGAGGTCGAGGCTCCCGCCGAGGAGACCGAAGCTCCCGCCGAGGAGACTGAAGCTCCTGCTGAGGAGACCGAAGCTCCTGCCGGTCCTGAGGTGAAGCCCGAGTTCAAGAACGAGGACACCTATATGATCGTCAGTGGTGCAGGCGAGCCCGAAACGCTGGATCCCGCCTGGACCTACGAGACCGCAGGGTCTGCCGTGGAGAACAACATCTACGAAGGGTTGGTCTTCTACAACCGGGAAAAGTACGATGAGTTCGTTCCGGCCCTGGCCTCCGAGTGGACGACCAGTGAAGACGGCCTGACCTGGACCTTCAATATCCGCGAGGGCGTCACCTTCCACGCGGGTGGCACGCTGGAACCTCACGACATCGCCTACACCGTCCACCGCGCCCTGCTGCAGGGCCGTGTCGATGGCCCACAGTGGATGCCGTACGAAGGGTTCTTTGGCTCCGATCTGGCCATGGGCTCCAGCAAGGACCTTGCTGCAGCACTCATCGGCAAGGAGACCTTCGAAGAGCTGACCCCCGCGGACCTGGTACAGGTCTGCGAGGCCGTGAAGGCGGCTGTCGTTGCTGACGACGAAGCCGGCACGGTCACCTACAATCTGGCTCAGCCCATGCCCTGGTTCCTCGCTCTGGCTTCTTCCAACTTCCTGGGCGGTATCCTGGACCAGGAATGGATGATCGAGAACGGCGACTGGGACAATGACTGCGCCACCTGGCAGGATTGGGCCGACCCCGCTGCTGAGGAGAGCATTCTCTTCAATCAGGGTAATGGTACCGGCCCCTACATGCTGGATCACTGGACCCCCGGCGAGGAGATCGTCCTGACCGCCAATGAGAACTACTGGCGCACCGAGCCCATGTGGGAAGGTGGCCCCAGTGGTGTCGCCAGCATCAAGCGTGTGGTCATCAAGAACATCGATGAGTGGGGCACCCGCCAGGCGATGTTCGAGGCCGGCGACGCGGACTACATCTACGCCCCCGCACAGTACCGCCCGCAGTTGGAGCCCTACTACAAGACCATCTGCTACGCCGATGGCACTTGTGAGGAAGGCAACGCCAATGGCTACATCCAGGTATTCCGTGACCTGCCCGAGGTCGCCATGACCCCCGCGCAGTTCAACTGGCAGATCAACGTCGAAGGTGGCAACCCCTACGTCGGCAGCGGTGCGCTGGACGGCAATGGTATTCCGGCGGACTTCTTCAGCGACATCCACGTCCGCAAGGCCTTCAACTACTGCTTCGATTTCGAGACCATGATCGCCGATGCACTGAACGGCGAGGGTATGCAGGCCCAGGGCCCCATTATCGCGGGCATGCTGGGTTACCGCGAGGGTGAAGCCCCGCTCTACAGCTTCGATATGGCCAAGTGCGAAGAAGAATTCAAACTGGCTGACCTGGACAAGGACGGCATCCCCGCCGGTGAGGATGAGGACGACGTCTGGAACAAGGGCTTCTACATGCAGATTGCCTACAACACGGGCAACGATACCCGCCGCCTGACCTCCGAAATCCTCAAGGCCGGCATCGAGACCGTGAACCCCAAGTTCAACATCGCCGTCGTCGGCATGCCGTGGCCGGTGATGCTCAACAGCCGCACCTCCGGCAAGCTGCCCGTCTACGTCGGTGGCTGGCTCGAGGACTTCCATGACCCGCATAACTGGGTCCAGCCATTCCTTTACTCCCAGGGCACCTACGGACGTGTCATCAACATGACGCCGGAGATCGCTGCGGAGTTCGATGCGCTGATCGTCCAGGGCGCGACCCTTGCTGATCCGGAAGAGCGCCGCCCCATCTACGAAGAAATCCAGCTCAAGGCTCAGGAAGAGGCCGTCGTGATCTGGCTGTATCAGCCAATCGGACGCTCGCACCTGCAGGAGTGGGTCAAGGGCTTCTACTTCAACCCCGCCTACTCCCAGGCAGAGTACACCTGGGTTTACGCGCTGTCCAAGGAAATGCCCTAGTCGATTGACTGGCTGATCCTTTTTGCCCAGGGGGGCTCCGGCCCCCCTGGGACAAAAAAGCTCTGTAGACAAAACAGACACAAACGATGTAGTTCAAGCATAGGGTACAGAGCAAACAAGAGAAAACTCTAAGGAAGGTTGCACTTATGCTCGCATACATTATCCGCAGGCTCATGATCCTGCCCATCCTGGCGTTGGGCGTCACGATGCTGATCTTTCTCATGATCTCCATGCTTACGCCGTACGAGCGGGCAGCGCTTTATGTGCAGGACGTCCCCAAACGCCAGGGGGCCATCGATGGCATTATCAAGAAATACGGCCTTGACGATCCCATCCCGGTACAATACTGGAAGTGGATGGTAGGCAATGAAGACCCCGAAACAGGCGAGATCAAAGGGGGCATCCTGCGCGGTGACCTGGGATGGTCCAAGACGGGAAAAAGCTCCGTCGTCGAGGTCATTCAACGGCGCATGCCCGCAACCGTCGAGATGGCCGTCTGGGCAGCCATTCCCATGATCGGCATCGGTATCTGGTTAGGGGTGGTGTCCGCGGTCAATCACAACAAATTCTTAGACCAGATCCTGCGCGTCTTCAGCATCGTCGGCTGGTCTATCCCCGTCTTTGTCTTTGGACTGGCCGTACTGATGATTTTCTATGCGCGCCTGGGGTGGTTCCCCCCCGAGCGCCTTTCGGACTGGGCCTCTCAGGTCGTACAATCCACGGCCTTCATGCGCTACACCCAGATCAACACCATTGATTCCTTACTCAACGGCCGGTTCGATATTTTCGTAGATGCTGTCCGCCACCTGATCCTTCCCGTCATCACCTTAGCCTATTTGAACTGGGCATATTTGCTGCGTGTCACCCGCTCCTCGATGTTAGATACGCTGCGCCAGGACTACATCACCACCGCGCGCGCCAAAGGACTCTCCCATCACACCGTGATCTGGACCCACGCAGTCTCCAATGCGCTGATCCCGGTCGTAACCGTTGCCGGCGTGACACTGGTCAGCCTGCTCAGCGGCGTCGTCATCACCGAAACGGTCTTCAACTATCCGGGGATGGGCTCGTTCCTGGCAGAATCGGCGGTCACGTTAGATGTCATCTCCGTGCTCGGCGTGACGCTTTTCGGGAGTGTCATCCTGGTCCTCGGGAACCTGGTGGTGGATGTCCTGTACGGCATCATCGATCCCCGCATCCGGCTGGACTAGCCACAGAGAGGAAACCAAGCCATGAAAGTCTTAAAGAAGTTACTGACCAATCCGACCTCCCTGGCAGGCATCCTCCTGCTCATCGCCTTCGCGGGCGTGGCCCTCTTCGCCCCGCAGATTGCGCCCGTCCCCGAAAGGTCACGCGACCCGCAGATGATCCCACGCGATGGCTTCAGCACGACGCCCAAACCACCCAGTGAAGAACACCCGTTCGGCACCACCGAAGGGCAGTATGACATTTTCTACGGCGTGGTGTGGGGCACCCGTACAGCTTTCCGCGTCGGCGTCGTGATCACCCTCATCACCACCCTCGTCGGGCTGGCAGTTGGCGCGATCGCGGCCTACTACGGAGGCTGGGTCGATGAGCTCCTGATGCGCATCACCGAAATCTTCCAGGCCTTCCCCTACCTCCTGGCCGCCATTACCCTGAGTTCCGTCCTGCAGACGATTTATGGACGCGGTGAGGCCGCAGGGCTGATGTTCCTCGCCAAGCTTCTGGCGTTCCTGACCTTTGGCCACGACCTGCGAGAGCCCGTCGATCCCATCCAGTTGAGCGTCCTCACCGGCATGATAGCCATCATCGCCTTTGGGTGGATGACCTACGCGCGCGTGATCCGGGGCAATATCTTAGCCATCCGCGATCAGGAGTACGCGATGGCGGCGGAGACCATCGGAGCCAGCGGGCCGCACATCCTCTTCAAGCACCTGATGCCCAACGCCGTCTTCCCCGTGCTGGTCATTGCCTCGATGGACATCGGCTCCTACGTCTTGAGCTTTGCCTCCCTGAGCTTCCTGGGACTGGGTGCACAGGTAGGGTACGCGGACTGGGGCCAGATGATCAGCTTCGCGCGCAACTGGATTCCCTCGCTGGCGACCTATTGGTACATTGTAGCCTATCCGGGTATCACGATCGTATTATTCGTGTTGGCCTGGAACCTGGTAGGAGATGCACTGCGAGACATTCTCGACCCGCGTCTGCGCCGCGGTAAAGGCGCAGGGATTTAAGATCCTGCTGCTGCCCACGTGAAACAGCAAAACAGGCCGGGGGTGTAGGCCCCCAAAACAACCTTCCAAAGTCACTTAGAGCATAGCAGGTGGCAGGCATGACCATGTCTGCCACCTGTTTTATCAAGCGCTAAAGCCTGAGCGAGAAGAGGCCACATGATCCCATATATCTTACGAAGATTGCTCACGCTGCCGCTGATGATCCTCCTGGTCACAGCCGTCATTTTTCTGCTAACCCTGCGGCTCCCGGTCGAACAGAGAGCCGCGGCGTATCTCCCCAGCGGCAGGCAAGGAAAAACCGAAGCCCAAGAACAGCGGGTCATGGAGATCACCATCGAGAAATATGGCCTGGATCAGCCCCCCCTCATCCAATACACCCGCTGGCTGCAGCATCTCGTCCGGGGAGATTGGGGCTATTCACCCACCTGGCGGCAGCCGGTCCTGGAAGGCCTCCGTGAGCGCGTGCCCGCGACACTGGAACTGACCTTCTTTGCCATGGTCCCGGCCATCTTTTTTGCGCTGGTGCTGGGGGAGCTTGGGGGCAAATACAAAGGCAGCCTTCCGGATCATCTCATCAGGGGTACCGCCTTCGTCGGGTGGGCCTTCCCCTCCTTCATCCTGGGGCTGATGCTGATGAACGTGCTCTACGCCTGGCTGGGATGGTTCCCGCCGGAAAGGTTGAGCAGTTGGGCCGGCCCGATTGTCACTGCAGAGACCTTTCACACCTATACCGGGCTCTATACCGTCGATGCGCTGCTGAACGGCAATTTCGAAGTATGCGTCGATGCGCTGCGCCACCTGGTCTTACCCGGCATCACCCTAGCGGCGGTCCAGTGGGCTTTACTGACCCGCATCACGCGGGACTCCGTCCTGGAAGTCTTACAAGAAGATTACATCACGACCGCCCGGGCCAAAGGGGTACGCGGGCCCAAAATTCTCAGCGTCCACGCCCGCCCCAACAGCATTCTTCCCGTGATCTCCACCACTGGCGTGGCCATGTCGCTTTTCCTCAGCAACATCGTCGTGATCGAAGTCCTGTTTAGCTTCAACGGTGTCGGGCGCTGGGCCGTCAAAGCCATTCAGAGCGCCGATATACCGGCGGTGATCGGCTTCGCACTCTTTAGCTGTTCTATCACGCTCATCACCAGCCTGACCGCAGATATTCTCTACGCCGTGATCGACCCCCGAGTGAGGCTGCAATGACCCCCACGTTCTCTTCCGACAAAGCTACGACCATCACGATCGGCAATACCGACGACAATTCCCGCAAGCGTCCCTTCCACCGCAGCTACAATATCGAACTCCTCTCAGGCATCCTGATTGTGGCAGCCTTTGCGATCATAGCGCTGGCCGCGCCCCTCATCGCGCCGCCGGAAGAAGGCGTTCCTCCCGCCCTGCTGCCCAAGGACGGTTACTCCCTCATCCCTCTTCCCCCTAACGCCGACCACCCACTGGGGACCATGCGCGGGCAATATGATATCTTCTACGGACTGATCTGGGGCACACGCGGGGCGTTCAGGATCGGCCTGATCATCACCCTGGGGCGCGCGCTGATCGGCGTGTTGATCGGGCTGCTCGCAGGATACTCCGGGGGATTGTTCGAGGCCCTCGCGATGCGTCTCACCGATGCCTTCCTGGCTTTTCCCATGATGACCGTGATCCTGGTCATGTTAGCAACGACAGGGGACAGTACGACGCCCTTCTATCTGCTGGGAGGTGATCAGATCGATCAAGTCATTATCACAACGTTGATCGCATTCGGGTGGATGCCGTACGCGCGGCTCATCCGCGGCAACGTCCTGATCGAACGCAGCAAAGCCTACATCGAGGCAGAAATCTCGGTAGGGGCCGCCGCACCGCGGCTGATCTTCCTCCATCTCCTGCCCAATGCCAGCCGGGGGCTCCTCGTCATGGTTGCCTCCGACGTGGGGGCCATGGTCTCCACCACCGCCGCGCTCAGCTTCCTGGGATTCAGCGGCACCCTGAGTTCACGCCCGGTTGCCGATTGGGGGCACATACTCAGTGCCTCCCGCGATTTCATCATCGGCATGCCCGGCAACGCCTTCGACTACTGGTATACGTTCATCCCCTGCAGCCTGGCCATCCTGTTCTTCTCGATCGGCTGGAACCTGATCGGGGACGGGCTGCGGGATGCGCTGGATCCCCGGCTCAATGGGCGTCAGGCCATCAAGACAAAGATGTAACGAGGAGAACGAAACATGGGACAAAACCGTACCGTAAAAATCGTCTTTGGAGCGCTGCTCCTGATCATCGGATTGGGGGCGGCCGCATTCATGCTCGCGAACCTGGCCGAAGACCTCTCGCTCTGGATATTCGGACGCAAGACTACCGGCTACGTCACCGACCAGATTGCCGAATGTGCGGGCGCAGAGGAGGGAGAAGGGGAGATGACCTGTGAGTACTTCATCCAGTACGAGTTCCTCACGTCCTCCGGCGAAGTGATCACCCGCACCGCCAGCGTCGCAGCGCAGGAGTGGGGAGGCGTCGCGAAAGGCAATCCACGCTGGCCTTCTCAAAAGCCGGAAGGCTTTAGCCCTGCCACAGGCGTCTACCAGGAACAAGAGCAGGTCCCCCAGACCACCATGGGGGGAGCAGAGCAAGGCAGTCCCGTCGCGGTCATCTACTTTCCCCCCTACCCGCAGCACAATCGCCTGGATGACACCCGGTATATCCTGATCTTGCTCCTGAGCTACCTGCCGTTTGCAGTTATAGGAGGGGGCGCGCTGTGGGGAGGCTGGCATTTGCTAAAGCCTGCCACTATGAACGGTTCTCCCGAATGGCCGCATCAAAAAGCTGTTTGAGGTGATGCTGAAGCTCTTCCAGAGTGTTGGGTTTCAGGATAAGGGCCTTGATCCCTATCTGCCGCGCTTTCTCCTCATCTTCCTGCCTCACGTATCCGGAAGTCATGAAAACCGGCGTGTCAGGGCTGGCCGCAAGAAGCTCGACGGCAAAAGAAAATCCGGATATGCCGGGCATGGCGAGGTCCGTGACGACGACATCGTAAGCATCGGGAGAAGCAAGAAACTCAGTGAGCGCCCGGGCCGGGTCTGTGAAACCCGTCACCCTATAGCCGCCGCGTTCCAGCATCCGCTTGATCAGCAGCACCAGCGAACTGTCATCATCGACATAGAGAACACGCAGGCTCTGGGCGACCGCCGTGTCCTGTGGCAGGGCTTTGGTCAGTTCGACTTCAGCATCCGTATCGCTGGCAGGGAAGTAGAGAGAGAACACCGACCCTTTCCCCACCTCGCTCTGCACGACAATGCCACCCCCAACACCCTTCATGATGCCATGCACCACGGACAGCCCAAGGCCTGTCCCCTGCCCCGTGGCTTTGGTCGTGAAAAATGGGTCGAAGATGCGATCGATGATTTCCTGCTCTATGCCGCAGCCATCATCGGCCATAGAAAGCCGCACATACCGACCTTCGAGCAGTTCCGGGGTAGCTTCCCGAACGACTGTCTCGTCGATCGTACACCTGATGCAGCCGCTTTTGGGGCCAATGGCCTGCGCAGCATTGGTAGCCAGATTGACCACGATTTGATGGATCTGGCCCGCATCGGCGATAATTGAGGGGGCTCGCGGGTCGAATTCGGTTTCGATGCTGATCATGGCCGGTATGGTGGACCGTACCAGTTTCAACGCCTCCTTGACAACGTCCTGCAGCCGAATAACTTTGTGTTCCTGCTTCTGCGGACGGCTGAAAAGAAGGATCTGCCGGACAAGATCTGTGCCCCGGTTGCAGCCCTTGATAATCTCGGCCATCGCGTCCTGCAAAGGGTGGTCGGTCGGCAGGTCCATCGCCGCCAACTTCGCATTCCCGGAGACGGCAAGGAGGATGTTGTTGAAATCGTGGGCGATGCCACCCGCGAGCTGTCCGATCGCATCCATCTTCTGGGATTGAAACAACTGCTGCTCCAGCTTCCGGCGCTCTTCCTCCAAATGCCGCTGGTCGGTGATATCCTGCAGGACAAAAACGAGGCAGGCTTCGTCGGCAATGTGGACGAGTCGCGCAGAGTAGACGCCGGTACGCACCGTGCCGTCCCTTCGTCCGAATTGAAACTCGCGATGCAGGATATCCCTGCCAGACTTCAAATCGCGCACCATAAGGTTCCGATCGCCCGGATTGGCCCAAAAGCCTATTTCGAGGGAGGTTCTCCCTACCGCTTCGTCGCGTTCCCAGCCCACGATCTCTTCGAATCCCTGGTTGGCCTCAATGATGCGCCCGTCTTTCATCCGGGTAATGAGGATACAGTCCGGCGTCGTCATGAAGACTTTATAGAATTTTTCCTCCGCCTGCTTGCGCTCCGTGATGAAACGGGCCTGTTGAACATTCTGGTAAGCGAAGGCAGAAAGTTGGTTCGCCAGGGTAAAAAGCGCCTGCGACACCTGTTGGAATCGCTCCTGCGACATGGAAGGTACCTCGCGGAACGCCTCGACCAGCGCTTCTTCGTCGGTTCCGATCTCCCGGGCGTACGCGCGTATCTTCTCCTCGGTCTGGGTCGCGTCACGCACCTGCCCGATCAACCAGTTGGCAATGTGCCGGCCGCCGACGGAGATTCCGGCTCCCGCGTCCCAGAGCCCCCCACTCATGCACGGCTGGATGGCCGGCCCTTTCGTGGAGAGGCGGCCCAGCACCGCGTCGGACCGGTAACAGTTGACCAGGCCCTTCTCGGTCTTACGAACAATGCCGATACAAAAGTGACAGAACCGGCTCGGCCTCGTGATGGGCGTGCCATCCGTATGCGTGATGATCGACGCGACCCCGGTGGCATCGGCAAACTCGTCCTGAAGGCGCTGAATGTCGGCGATGTTGAACAGATCCTCAAAAGCAATGCCGGAGACGTCATCCAGGGGCTTCGTCAGCGCAATGAAACGCTTTTCCAATGCCTCCTCTGCCTGCTTACGATCGGTGATATTCAGCAGCATCCCGTCAAACACCACCCGATCTTCGCGGCGGGTGGGCGTGGAGAGCCCATGGAACCAGATGATCTCGCCCGAGGGTTTGACGAAGCGGCCCTCGAAATTCCAGAGCGCACACCTCTCCGCTGCATCCCGGATAGAGGCCAGGAATCTATCCCGATCTTCCTCATGAACGCCAGAAAGGAATTTGGGGAACAGGGCATCCATATTGGCGGACGACAGTCCAAAAAGCTCCGTCATACGTTCGCTGGTGTAACTCAGCCCGTATTCGCCGCTGTCCGT
>JAVEWB010000399.1:0-2865 GCA_034004765.1 Anaerolineae bacterium | reverse complement strand
CTATTCTCTGGGGGCCTCACTTGGGGCTATGTTTTTGTGCCTGCACAACAAAGGTGCCCAGCATTGCCAACGCCATGCCGAGGCCTTGAGCCCAGGTCAGCCGCTCGCCCAAAAAGAGCCACGCCAACAGCGCAATCTGAAAGAGCATGGTGTTATTGAGGATGCTGGACTCCATCGCGGAAAGCGTGCGCAGTGTCCGGTTCCACAGCGTGAACGCCAGTGCACTGTTCACCACGGCCAGCCAGAGGAGGATCCCCCAGTCCGCTACTGTGAGGCGCGGCAGCCCCTGCGTGAGCAGCCCGATGATGAGCAGGACGGGGGCGCCGGCCCCCATGCTCACGACGGTGACGGTCATCGGGTCGAGCGTCTCATCGCGGTTGACGTGGCGCCCCAGCAGGGAGGCCAGCGCATTGCCCAACAGGCAAACGCCTGCCGCGAGGAGTCCAAAGCCCGCACCGCCGGACAGCGACGTCGGGGAAAAGTAGATCCAGATGCCGACGAGATAGAGCAGCGTCCCGCCCCATTGCAGCGGGGTGGGACGCTCATTGAGCAGGCCGATGCCCAGCAGCGCGACGAGGATTGTCGTAAAGCTGAGGATCAGGCTGGAGGTGGTGGCCGGCAGATAGGCCAGGCTCAGAAACTGTGCGCCCTGCGTGACGGTGTAGAGGAGCAGCCCCAGGAGGGTGAGGCGTCCCCAGGTGCGGGCGGGCAGGCGCCGGAGGGATGCCCGCTGCGGCTTTCGGAGGGCCAGCGGGAGCAGGCAGACAAAGGCCAGCGTGTAGCGCAGCCCCGCGAAGGTGAGCGGGGGAATATCTTTCAACCCCAGTTTGATCAGCATCCACGAGGTGGACCACAATACGGTGACGAACAGGGCCTCGACCACGGCCCGGAAATGGGACGAGCAGTTGGTTCGCATACCCCATAGTATATGCAGGGTGTTTTTTACGTCAAAAGAGGCTCTCCCTTTTCTATCAAGTGCGGGGAGGGGTAAGGCGCAACCCTTACATTCTTGAGACTTGGACGGTAGCTGCTCGGCTTTTCTATCAAGTGCAGGGATGGGTAAGGCGCAGCTTCACCGCGCCTTACCCATCCCTATTTTTACTTATTCCATCTTTTCTGGTAAGATTGGGAAAGTGCGGGAGGCATAAGGGAATGGGCGAAGCGGTTTCCTGGGTGAAGATCGAGATTTTTATCCCTGAAGATCACGTCGAGGTGCTCCGGGATGCGCTGGCAGAAGTTGGAGCCGGGCGTATCGGCAACTACGATCACTGCGTCTCCGTGACGGATGTGCGGGGGTACTGGCGCCCGCTGGATGGGGCCACGCCTTATCTGGGTGAGGTCGGCGCGATTTGCGCCGGCACCGAGTGCAAGGTGGAGGTCACCTGCCCGCGGGCCCTGGCCGAGGCAGCGCTCAAAGCGATCCGGGCGGTGCACCCTTACGAGGAACCGCTCATCAACGTGATCCCGTTACTCAATGCCTTTGGCGATACAAGTCTTGAATAAGGGCTAAAACACAGGAGAGGGCAATGGAGAAAGTCAATCTGCGGGAGAAATTTGCGCTTTTCGACGAATACTGGTCCCCGAAGCTTGTGGGTGAACTCAACGGGCAGAGTGTCAAGATTGCGAAATTGAAGGGTGAGTTCATCTGGCATCATCACGAGGCCGAGGATGAATTTTTCATGGTCATCAAGGGACGGCTGACCATCAAGCTGCCGGAGGAGGATGTGGTTCTGGAAGAGGGGGAGTTCTTCATCGTGCCGCGCGGTGTGGAGCATAAGCCGGTGGCCGAGGAGGAAGCGCATATCCTCATGTTCGAGCCGAAATCCACGTTGAATACCGGGAATGTGCGTTCCGAACGGACGGTCGAAACGCT
Source organism: Anaerolineae bacterium (assembly GCA_034004765.1). Classification (GTDB taxonomy): domain Bacteria; phylum Chloroflexota; class Anaerolineae; order B4-G1; family SLSP01; genus JAVEWB01. The sequence goes on along the minus strand of JAVEWB010000399.1, from coordinate 992 downwards.
CGATACGCTTTGAAGCGGCGGGGGATGACAGGTACGTTCCTCTTCATGCCGATGTTTGTCGGGTGATCACGCTGTAGCAGGTGGAGATGTCCAGGGAGCAGCGCTGCCTTTTATTCGATTGGGGGGATACGCTGATGCGTGTCTTTCCCGAGTATGATGGCCCGATGGTGACCTGGCCCCGCGTGGAGGCCGTCCCGCACGCGGCGGAGGTGCTGGCGGCGTTTCAGTCACAGTGGCTGCTGGCGCTGGCGACCAATGCGGAGGCCTCGACGGAAGCGGACATCCGGGCAGCCCTGGCCCGCGTGGGGCTGGATCGCTGGCTGGATAAGATCTACTGTTTCCGGGGAGTGGGGTACAAGAAATCCTCGCCCGCGTTTTTCGCGCATGTGCTTGCGGACCTCGGTCTGGAGCCGCGGCAGGTGGTGATGATCGGAGATGATTTCGAGGCGGACGTGCTGGGCGCGAATCGCTGCGGAATCCGCGCGCTCTGGCTGAATGTGCAGTCGGCTGAGGTGCGGCAGGGGGAATGTTACGACACGATCCATGACCTGCGCGCTTTACCTTCCGCCCTGGCGGAACTGATGGGAACGACGATTTGATGCGTATGGAAAAGCAAGAGTATAAGGGCGTTTCGAAAAGAGCCAAGGCCCTGCTCGACGGTCAGGAGAATTATGATGTCGACTTCAAGCGTGCCGTCAGCGGGCTGGAGAGTGATGATCTGGTCGCCTTTGCTAATTCCCGGCACGGCGGCGCGATCCTCATCGGCGTGGATGAGATGAAGATCGCCGATGGCCGCCAGCGCGGCAAAATCGTCGGCTGCCCGGTCGGCGATAAGGAGAAGCTGAGCATCATCAGCCGTGCGGAGAGCTGCATTCCGCCGGTGGAGGTGCAGATCATTGTGGAGAACGCCGGGGTCCTGCCTTTTTATCGGGTGGAGATTCCCGGCGGCCCCGAGAAACCTTACTGCACTTCCAAGGGGACGTACAAGATCC
>JAVEWB010000398.1:0-2870 GCA_034004765.1 Anaerolineae bacterium | reverse complement strand
CCCAGAAGGGCGGCACGGGGATCTGCGCGGACGGCCTCAGGGAAGGAGCCGCCGGCGTGCAGCAAGACCAGGCGTAGACGGCGGCGTCGGATGAGTCCGGCTCAAGGTCGGCCTCCGGCACGAGCTGAGCGGGGATCGCAGTCGATGATCCGGACATCTCCGGCTGAGGTCTCCGGCCCAGCTCCCCCAGGACGGTGAGCGCGGCAAAGGCATCCTTGCAGTAGTGGACCCCGCCCGCATAGGGCCGCCCCTCCGCATCTAGCGCGATGCGCTCCGCAAAGCTCGGGTTGATGGCCGCGCCACCGATCAACACCGGAATAGCCAGCCCGCGGCGTTGCAGCGACTCGACGGCTAATTTCATCTGCTGGCTCGTCGCGACCAGCAGCGCGCTCAGCCCAATCGCATCCGCGTGCACCTCCACAGCCTTGTCGATCACGGCCTCCACCGGCACCTGCTTCCCCAAATCGTGCACGGTGTAGCCGTTGTTCACTAGCACAGTCTTCACCAGGTTCTTGCCGATGTCGTGGACGTCGCCGAAGACCGTCGCCAGCACCACCGTGCCGCGGCTCGTCCCCACGACGCGGTCCAGATACTGTTCCAGGTGTCCCACCGCCGCTCGCATCACCTCCGCCGATTTCAGCACGAACGGCAGGATCAGCTCCCCGCTGCCGAAGCGATCCCCGACCTCTTTCATCGCGGGCAGCAGGATCTCGTTAAGCACCGCCAAAGGCGCAAAGTGCTCCAAACTCCCCTCGACCAACGCCTCGACCCCTTCACGGCGGCGGTGGAGAATTGCCTGGAAAAGCTGCTCGTGCGCCGGCAGGGCAGTTGACACTTCGGCCTCTGCCGGTGCGCTGCCGGCCCCCTCGAAACAGCTCAAGTAACGGGCCAGCGCATCGGGGTCACGGTTGAAGATCAAGGCGTCGGCGGCCTCACGCACCTCGGCCGGGATGTCCGGGTAAGGGGTGATTTGCGCCGGGTTTACGATGGCCATATCCAGCCCCGCCACGGCCGCCTGGTAAAGAAAGACGCTGTTGAGCGACCGCCTGGCCGGCGGGGTCAACCCAAAGGAGACGTTGCTCACCCCCAGGCTGGTCAGGACGCCGGGGAGTGCCACCTTGAGCTGCCGGAGCGCCTCCAGCGTCTCCACTGCCGCATTGGCGGTCTCCGGATCGCCGGTCGCTAAGGTGAAGGTCAAAGGATCAAAGATCAGCGCGTGCGGCGGCAGCCCCACCTCCGTGACCGCCAGATCGTAGAGGCGGCGGGCCACGGCGAGCTTGCGCGCGACGGTTTTAGCCATCCCCGTCTCGTCGATCGTCAGTGCGACCAATGCCGCACCGAAGTCCCGTGCTAACGTCATGATCCGGCGGGCGCGGGCCTCCCCACCCTCGAGGTGCACCGAGTTGATGACCGCGCGCCCGGGATAGATCTCCAGGGCGGCCTGCATCACCTCCGGGTCCGTCGTGTCAATCATCAGCGGCGCGGGGGTGTTCAGCGAGAGCTGCTTCACCACGCGGCGCATGGTTTCAGGCTCGTCGGCTCGCTCGGTGAGCGCCAGGCAGACGTCCAGCAAATGCGCGCCGTATCCCACCTGCGTCTCGGCCAGTTCGACCAGCGCGTCGTAGCGTTCCCCCAGAACCAGTTCACGCGCCTGCTTGGAACCCTGCGTGTTGATGCGTTCGCCGACCAGCAGCGGGCGGGGATCCTGATGCAGAGCCACCGCCTGGATGTTGCTGGCCGCGTAAGGCAGTGGCGCAGCAGCGACACGTTCCGGCAAGCGATGAGCAATGAGCCCGTCCCGCTCCAACGTGGCCCTGAGCGCCGTCACGTGCGCGGGGCCGGTGCCGCAGCAGCCGCCCACCACCCGCACGCCCCAGCGGACGAACTCCGCCAGCGCACCGGCAAAGGAAACTGGGTCCATCCGGTAAACGGCGCGCCCCCCAACATTCTCCGGCATGCCCGCATTGGGCAGGACGGAGAACGGGCGGTTGGTCAACGCCAGCAGCCGGCGGACGGACTCTCGCATCTCCTCCGGGCCGGTGGAGCAGTTCATGCCGATCACGTCCGCCGGCAGCGCCGCGATGGCGACCAACGCGGCCTCCACATCAGGGCCGCTCAGCATGTGTCCGGACGCATCCAGGGTCATCTGCGCCTGGATGGGCAGCCGCACACCGAGCGCAGTGAAGGCACGCCAGATCCCGTGGATGGCCGCTTTGAGCTCCAAAAGGTCCTGCTGCGTCTCGATCAGCAGCAGATCCACCCCACCCTTGATCAACCCCTGCGCCTGCTCGGCGAAGACGTCGACTAAGGTGTCGAAGGTGACGTCGGACAGCTCGGGGTCGTCCAGCGAAGGGAGTTTGCCCGTCGGCCCCATCGAGCCGGCGACGAAGCGCGGCAGGCCGGTCTCCGCCTGGACCCGGTCGGCAACGCGGCGCGCCAACACCGCCGCCGCGCGGTTGATCTCCAGCGTACGCTCCCCCACCCCGAATTCCCCTAAGGTGATCCGGTTCGCGCGGAAGGAGTTCGTCTCGAGCACCTCCGCACCGGCTTGAAGGTAGGCCGTGTGTGCCGCTTCCACCACCTCAGGGCGGTGGAACAGCAGCATCTCCATGAGGCCCTCGGTTCGCTCCCCGCCGAAATCCGCGGCGACCAGGTGCGTCTTGGCCAGTTCGGTGCCCACCGCGCCGTCGAAGACCACGACGTGATCCTCGACCGCGTCCAGATAACGCCGATTCGTAAACGGAATGACAAACGGGTTCTTATCCACGCGTCACCTCTTCTACTTTTTGCTCTGCCGGGCACTCCGCGGCCGGACGTGGGTGCAGGCCCAGCGCGCTCACGATCACCGGGATCGACGAAGGCCATCCCAC
>JAVEWB010000397.1:0-2878 GCA_034004765.1 Anaerolineae bacterium | reverse complement strand
GGCTGCTTGCCGGATAATGGGGATGTGCGGCATCTTGCTCTCTTGCCTGATGCCTTTATAATGGCGGCTGGAGGAAGCATGAGTGCATATCGGAAGGCCAGCATCCGTCAGCTCGCTACGGAAGCTTATCAGTTGGACGGTCAGGTATTGACGGGTAGGGCGCGCCAAAACACGGATAGCGGCCGTTGGATGATCGGGGATACCCCGCTTGAGGAATGGCTCGCACGTTATGAGGGGCAGGATCTCACCTGTATCTTGATCTCTTCAGAGGAAGAGCGCCCTATGGAGAGTCGAATCTGCCAGACGTGCGGGCGTGAATATGTCGGTACTTCTTGTCCATACTGCCGTGAGGTAAGGCTGCGCCTGCGCGGCCACTGACGGTGGTTATTTCATCTAAGGGGGAGGACACGTGAAGATTCAGGACTACCTGCAGGTCCTTCGGCGGCGTGGTTGGATCATTGTGCTGATGGTGCTGCTGACGGCGAGCAGTACGTTCGTTTTTAGCAAGCTCCAGGTACCCGTTTACCGCTCCAGTGTGCGCGTTGGCATTCAGGCCGCGCGCCCTGATTGGGGAGCGGCGCAGACGATAAAGGTCCTGTTAGATTCCTACGTCTCATTCATGTACACGCGCCCCAGGGCGCAAGAGGTGATCGATGACCTGGGACTGATGCGGACGCCGGAGGACCTCAAGGGCGATGTGACCATTGCCTCGGATAACCTCCAGATGACGATCCAGATCGACGTGGACGATTACGACGGCGAGCAGGCCAACCGCATTGCTCAGCGGTGGGCCGAACTCCTGGTGGAGTGGCGCAACAGCGAAAATCAGAAACAGAATAAAGAGGACCGGGTCTTCGCCACCATTTTGGAGGAGCCGACTTACCGCCTGCTGCGCCCGAAAACGCTGATCAACGTGGCGGCGGGAAGCATCTTTGGCCTGATTCTGGGTGTTTTGGTGGTGCTGGTGTTGGAATGGGCGGATGCCGGCATTATCTATGCCCCGCGCGAGCTGGAGGAATCCGCCGGCTTGAGTGTGATTGGCATCATTCCCCCGGTATCTTCGTTGAAAAAGTAAGGAGACGTCATGGACAAATGCGAGATTGTAACGCTATCCGATCCCACCTCTCCGGCGGCTGAGGCCTACCGGGCGCTGCGGGTCAATCTGACGTACGCCAGCCTGGACCATGCGCTGCGGACACTGGTGATCTCCGCGCCGGCACCGGAGGATGGTAAGCAGACCTGGGCCGAGGTAGCCGCCAACCTGGCGGTGGTGGTGGCGCAGGCCGGCCAGCGGGTGATTCTGGTGGATGCCGATTTGCGCCATCCGCACCTGCACGAGTTTTTTGGCGTGCCCAATGAGGGCGGACTTACCCAGGCGATCGTTGCAGATCAAGGGGAAAGTGTCTTGATCTCTACGGAGGTCAACGGCTTGCAGCTACTGACGAGCGGGGAGCTGCCGCCGAACCCGACGGATATTTTGAGCTCACAGAAGATGGATCGCCTGATCGAGGCACTGCAGGCACAGGCGGATCTGGTCATTTTGGTGGCTCCGCCGGTAACGGTTGCCGTGGATGCGGCGGCCCTTGGAGCGAAAGCCGATGGGCTGCTTCTGGCGACGCGCTCGGGCCATACCCGCCGCGACCGCATTGCTCAAGCCAAAGAGACCCTCGAACGGTTTCAGGTGCGCCTGCTGGGAGCGGTGCTCATGGATGCCCCGGAAGGCAAACTTCTGGCCAGCTATTAGTCAGGTACAACCCACTTTTCTGGAGGACGCATGAAGGGACTGATTTTGAGCGGCGGTAAGGGGACACGGCTCTATCCGCTGACGTTTACCAGCGCCAAGCAGTTGATCCCGGTGGCCAATACCCCCGTCCTCTTCCGCGTGATCGAATGCATCCGCGATGCTGGTATCGATGAGATCGGCATCGTCGTGGGCGACACGGCGGAGGAGATCAAGGCCGCGGTACGGGATGGGAGCCGGTGGGGGGTCAAGATTACCTATATCCCTCAGGAAGCACCTTTGGGACTGGCCCATGCGGTCAAGATTAGCCGGGATTTCTTGGGGGATGATCGCTTCGTCATGTTCTTGGGCGATAATGTGATCCAGGGCGGCATTTCCACATTGATCAAGCAGTTCAACGATTCCGACTGGAACAGCCAGATCGTGCTCACCGAGGTTTCCCATCCGGAACAGTACGGCGTGGCGGAGTTGAATGACAAGGGGCAGATCGTCCGATTGATCGAAAAGCCCAAGTCGCCCCCCTCGAATCTGGCTCTGGTGGGCATCTACATGTTCGACTCGCACATCTTCGAGGCTGTCAACGCGATCCAGCCCTCCTGGCGCGGCGAACTGGAAATCACCGATGCCATCCAATGGCTGGTGGAGCATGATTACCGGGTCTACCCCTACGTCCATCGTGGATGGTGGATCGATACGGGGCGTCCGGGCGATATGTTAGATGCTAACAGCATGGTCCTGGAAGAGCTCCAACCCTGTGTCGAAGGGTACGTGGATCGTGACTCCGAGGTCGACTGCCGCGTGACGATCGAGAAAGGCGCGGAGATTATCAACAGCGTGGTTCGTGGACCTGCCATCATTGGGGCGAACACGCGCATCGTGAACTCCTACATTGGGCCGTTTACCTCCATCAACCACGACTGCCTTGTTCAGGACAGCGAGATCGAACGCTCCATTGTCCTGGAGCACAGCGTGCTCGAATCGCTCCCCGCCCGCATCCAGGACAGTCTGATTGGTCGCCACGTGACACTGAGCCGGTCCCCCATGCGCCCTAAGGCTTTGAAACTGACGTTAGGGGATTACAGCCAGGTCGGGCTGTTGCAAAGCGTAGATTCCTTCGATGCGGCGAACTTGAAAAGT
>JAVEWB010000032.1:0-13238 GCA_034004765.1 Anaerolineae bacterium | reverse complement strand
GGTCACCCAAAGTGAAGCCTATGCCACCAACAGCGGCGTCTTCATCAGTAAGGGCCAAGCCTGCCTGATCGACCCGGGGCTCACGCCAGAGGAGATCCACGGCATCGCTCGTTTCGTGCACGACATGGAGGCCACGCCGCGCGCCATCATCCTCACCCACGGACATTGGGACCATTTACTGGGCGTCGAGCACTTTCCGGGCGTCACGGTCATCACCCACGCACGGTACGTCGAAACACTCCGCGAACACGGGGCCAAGTTACAGCGTCAGGTTGCCACCTGGGAATCGCAAAGCAGCAGGCCGCAGATCCGCACGTTTGTCGTTCCCCCGCCCACCCAGACTTTCGCAGGGACGCTGACGCTGCCCGTCGGCTCACAGAAGCTCACCCTGATAGAAGCTCCCGGCCACGCCCCCGACCAGATCGCCGTCTATCACGCCGCGATCCATATGTTGTGGGCAGCCGACATGCTTAGCGATCTCGAGATCCCCTTCATCGACAGCTTGGCGGCATACGAAGCTACGCTGGAGCGCATCAGCAAGCTGGAGATCGCCGTCTTGATCCCAGGGCATGGCTATGCCACCAGTGATCCGGCCGAGATACGAGGCCGCCTTGCAGAAGATCGCGCCTATCTGGCCGGACTGCATCAGCGAGTAGCACAGGCAATAGAGGAAGGCAAGTCGATAGAAGAAACTGTAGCGCTTTGCAACGATCTTCCTTACCGCTATCCCGAAGAGAATGCGGCTTCCCACCGCAAAAACGTAGAAATCGCCTACCTGGAACTAAAGGAAAAAAGTTCAGCGGCGTAGGTAGATGGAGAAAAAAAATTTGGGGGCGCGGCAGAAGCTGCGCCCCCAAATTTCTCTTCAACTTGAAGCTCTCATCGGCTCTGAAGCCCCATGAGATCCGTATACACACTCAGCTCTCGTCCCGCCACTCGAGCTCGTAGTCGCCAATACGGACGCTGTCGCCCTCCCCAACCCCGGCCGCGCGCAGCGCTGCGATCACGCCCTTGCGCTCGAGGTACCCATGCAGCCGCAGGAGACTGTCGTGGAAGTTGAGGTTAGTTCGCTGCACCGCGCGTTCGATCTTTCCACCGTGAACACGCCAGACGCCGTCCTGATCCCGCACAAGGGTAAACTCCTCATCCAGAGGCTCAGGCTCCAGAATAATGGGCTCAGACCGGCGGAGTGAAGGAAACGGCGCTTCCTCAAGAAGCTGATACGCACGTCCCATCAGCGGGCGCACACTTTCATGGGTCAGGCCGGAAATCCCCCACACCTCATACGCTTGAGCAGTGAGAGCCTTCTTCAGCTCCGGGAAGCGCTCGCGTGCCTCCGGCATATCCAGCTTGTTCACCGCCACAAGCTGTGGTTTATCGATCAGTCCATGCCCAAAAGCGGCCATCTCCCCGTTAATCACGCGGAAGTCCTCCAGCGGATCGGGAGCAGTGCCATCCAAAAGGTGAATGAGCAGTCGAGTTCGTTCGATATGACGCAAGAACTCCAACCCCAGGCCTTTGCCCTCACTGGCACCCTCGATGAGACCGGGAAGATCGGTCATGACAAACGTGTGAGTGTCATCCAACGCTACAACCCCAAGATTGGGCTGTAGTGTGGTGAAAGGATAATCTGCAATCGCCGGCCTGGCCGCGGTGGTCACGGAAAGAAGCGTGGACTTCCCGGCATTGGGTTTGCCTACCAGGCCCACATCGGCCAGCAGCTTAAGATCCAATCTGAGACAACGATCTTCGCCCGGGTCACCGCGCTCAGCAATGCGAGGAGCCTGATTGGTCGATGACACAAAATGTTTATTGCCACGCCCCCCTCGGCCGCCTTTGGCCACCACCACCCGCTGGCCGGGTTCGGTCATATCCGCAACCACCAGGCCCGTGCTGACCTCTGTGACTAACGTTCCGGGGGGCACAGGTACAAACAAATCCTCAGCGTTGGCCCCATACTGATCCTTATTACGGCCGTTCTCTCCATTCGAGGCCGTAAATTCCTTTTGCGTGGTGAAATGGTACAGCGTGTTCAGGTGAGGCGTCACCACCAGGATGATATCCCCACCTTTACCACCGTCTCCGCCCGAGGGGCCGCCATACGGCACATATTTTTCACGACGAAATGCAGCCGACCCATCGCCGCCTTTTCCTGCTTTTACGTTAATCGTTACCTGATCGTAGAACATAGTAGCCGTAGCATACCGTAAGGTAGCCGAAAGTCAACTGAAGCCACGGGCGATCAGCAAAATTTCTTTATGCGGCCCAAAAAGAGGAAAGCCAGGATATCAACCGCGGCGGCAACACCAAAAAGGGCCTGGATCCCCAGAAGATCCACCAACCCACCGCCAAGGCTGCTCAGAAGCAGTACCAGGCCTAACAGGGTATTGGCAAATCCCAAATAGAGCGTCCGATCGTCCTCAGGTGAAATCTGGAGGAGCAGCGTGTGCCCGGCCAGGTTATCGAGGGGGGTCAAAATCCCGCGCATGACAAAGAGTGGGTAAGCTGCAGCGTAGGCGGGAAAAGGAAGTCCCGCCAGCAGCCCGTTGTTGGCGCTCCAGGTAATACCAATCGCCAACAACGCCGAAGTGGCCCACCCCAATGCTCCCAGACGCAGCACCCAGCGCGGGCCGCGGTGGTCCACCAGCCAACCCGCGGGGAGATTGATCAGGAGGGTCGTCAACGTGGTGATTGCCAGGTAATCAGCAGCCGCGGCATCCGGCGCTCCCAGCACGCGTGTGGACAGAAGGGTGTAGAAGGGCACCGCGATCAATCCCCAAAACCACAGTGCGCGCCCCACCAGTAAATTGCGATAGTCCGCATTGTGGCGCAGGATCTGCATGCCCCGGCGGAACTGGGAAACAAGCGAATCCGCCGGGCGCGTTGCTCCCGGCGGTTCACGAATCAGAGAAAAAACCCATAGTGCCGTGCCGCCAAACAGTGCTGCTATAAAAGCCAATAAGGCATAATTGCGCGGATAGGGCAAAGGGCTGCGCAGCGCCCACCCCACGATGCGGCTTGCCAGGAGGCTAAGCAATCCGGCAACTACAAGGCGGCTGGCAAAAAGGCGCCCCCGCCATCCCGAAGGGATCATTTTTGCAATCACTTCCAGGAAAGGGATGCCCCCCAGACCCGACGAGATCTGCATGGTTCCATAGGCCAGATAAAAGAGTACCAGAAGCAGCACCGGCTGGCGGACGAACCAGAGCACCACAACCAGAAACAACCAGGCCGCGACACGGATGACAGACGAACGCCGGTACACCTCAATCTTACGGGGTTTTGTCTGAAGCCAGCCGGAGACGAACAACTGCGGTAAAAACCAACCGCCGCTGAAGAGCACGCTGATGGCCCCTAGCAAAAAATTGGAATCCGTCAGGCGGCTGGCAAACAAGATCAAGACCAGGTTCGGGTCGATAAGGGTCTCGGAAACCGCATAGATTCCTCCGTTCACCACGCTCAGCCAAAAGGTCCGCCGACTTTCCGGTGCTTGGGCTCTAAATTGAGTCAAAGAAGACATACCCGGCATCTTCATTCCTCCCAACCAAAAGCCCCGCCCGTGGGGAAAACCACAAGCGGGGCCAGATATGGAACCGTGTGCTGCATTCACCCATGCTGACTGCCTCAATCGGCAAGCAGCAAGAGTGAAGCCTCAACCTATCCTATCGCGATCCTAAAAGTGCATGGAGGGATTCACAGGCAGGGCACCCGCCGTCGGGGCGGATGATGGCGTACCCGGCCTGAGGATCCTGCACACCGCCACACTCCCCGTAACAGGTTGCGTCCACATTCCAGACGATAACGGCCCGTACCATTCCCGTCTGGCTGCTCAGACTGACCACTTCCGCCAGCCACTGTGCCTGCTGAGCCACAGTGGTATTGGCGCCCCAAGAGAACGTTCCGGGGATCCAACCATAGCCTTCCGGTGAGACGTATCCCAACTCGGTATAGAAGAGCTTACGCGCACCGCCGAACGTGTTATAGTAAATCTGCGTCTGGGGCAGGAAGAACCAGGAATGGTGCGTGCTGCCCGGGTCGGCAGGATGGCCGCTGGTCGCACTTGGGGCCGTAGCACCCGAGTTATGGTGTGCGCCGATGTAATCCATACAGTTTGTCGCACCCGCATTGTACATCCCCTGCAGCCAGGGGACATCGTCACAGCCGGTACCGAAACAACCGCCGAAGTAGCCGGTGGGGGCGGGAGCGGCACTGATCACGGCAACAGAGGAATTGGCAGCCTTGATAGCCGAATAGGAAGCGCAGAGCAGTTGGGTATAGGACTGCGGGCTGATCTGACCGCTCTGCCACTCGCGCGGCAGGTTGGGCTCGTTCCAGATCTCGATCGCATCCGCACCGGCCGCCGCAATTCCGGCGACCCAGCTCGCAAAGGTTTCGTTAAAGCCACCCTTGGTCACCATATCCGCGGCCCCCAAAGCACTGATCTGAATCTTGAAGCCGCTTGCGTGAGCGGCGGCAATAATTCCCGACGCGCTGCTGCTTGGGTAGCGGACCTGGACCTTCGCCCAGTTCATGCCGGCATAATGCATTTTGTCCGCATAGGCAAAGCCGTTCAAGATGTGGCCGCCCAACTCAAAAGAGCCGCCGGCCACAGGAGCAACAGCCGGTGCCGGCGTTGCAGCCGCAGTTTCCTCCCCGGCCACAATCACCACCCACAGGTTGCTGTTCGGGATCAGGCTTCCCTCAGTGGAGAGCGCCCATTCGGCCTGGAACGTCCCATTCTCGTTGGGTGCGACCATGTCCACGCTGATGTCAATTTCATCACCGGGCTCTACACTCCCTACCTTGACCTCAGAGACGGAGGCCATCTGCTTACCGCTCACAAAGGTCAGAACGGTGTTCTTAGGCCAGGCCACGCTGCCGGAGTTGCGCACGCGCCACGTCTTGGTGAATTTCTCGTTGTTATCGAACTTCGTGTTATCCGGGACCGTGATATCGTCCGCATAGGAAGCACGCAGTCCCTCCACCGTAGAAACAGTTGCAGCGGTCGACTCTGCTTCACCATCTTCACCTTCTTCCGCCACAGCCGCCGAGTCACCCACCCGAATCTCGACAGCACCGTGATCGGTTCCCAACACACTGGCCGCGATTTTGTACGTGCCGGTAATTTGTGGTGCGATCCAGACGAACTGCGGTTCAACCAGAGAAGAGAGCGTCTCAGAAACAATCCCGGAGGGGTCAGTGATTCGCCAGGTAACCTGAGGGGCTGTAGCTGTGGTCACAGCGGCTGTCTGTGCAGTATACTGTTGCACTGCATCCACCATCCCGGGGAGGTTGCCACCATCGAGTAAATCCCTCAGCACCACACCCCCCAAGTGATAACGCGCAGAGAGATCCAGGCGCGAGCGCAGCCATTCCGGCGTCCCCAGCCAACAAGTGCGGTCCACAAAGTTCACACGTGTCGCACTCGTGAGGGCATCGGTTTCCACCGAGGATTGAGAGGCAAATTGCAGCCCCAGGGCTGTTCCCGGGGTAACGCTATCCGTGATGCCCTGGGAGATACGGACCTCTCCTAATGAACCCAGCAGGTCTTCAATTGTCAGAGTTCCCTGGCCGTCGGTGCTCAGTGTAGAGAACACCGGGTAAAGCTTGTAGCGGCTCACCTGCGACGTCCCCCAGACCACCAACTGTTCAGCCACACCACCGGGCGTATACGCCTGTGGATCGAGGGGCATGACCACACGGAGCTGATCCGCAGCCGCACCCAAAGCACGCCAGTCAAAACCCAACGTATCCCAGGTACCATCGGCCTGCTGAACCGGCGTGTCCACCGTGACGGCCAACCAGGCGTTGTTTTCATGGAGGGCCGCAGCCAGTTCGGAAACGAATCCGGCGTAAAGATCACGGTCTTCAGCGTTGAGGCTGCGATAATCCAGGACCAGCCCGCTATATCCGCCATTCTGAATGAGCGTCGTCAAATTTGTAATGTGTGCCTTGCGGTCCGACTCGATGCTCAGCATATCGACTACCAATCCCCGATTCGCGGGGCGTCCCGTGACCCAGTTACGCACGGACGGAGCCAGAAGGGGTTTGGTACTCGCCGTACCAGGAGGCAGCAACGAAGGATCGCCGGTCACTTCGCCCAGCGTTCCAATTTTTATACCCACCAGGTCGACCTGCGTCAAAGTGCCATTGACCTCAGTCGGGGGCAAATCATCATCCTCGGCCACGATTGCTTGCTGGACCATACCGGTCTGCACGACAACCAGAGAGCCGGGTAGCGTATCCATCTGAGAAACAAGCAGCTCTTTATCACGATCGAGAGAACTCGGAACCCACTGCCAGGCAGTTCCATCCCAAGCATAGAGGTCCAGCGTTTCCCAGGGTTCCGCCTCATTGGGAATGACCATGGAAAGCTCCGCCGGTCCCGTTACATTGCCTTTGACATCGATCGTGTAGTAAGGGCTCTTAACACTCAAGTAAGGCGGCAGTGCCGTCTTTGCCTCCTCCAATTCCTTGGGAGCATCCTCTCCCAAGAATTCCGCACGTGGGACGGAATCGAGCTTGACCCGCAGCCGCTCCACGACCTCAGGATCCATACTCACGGTCAATCCATCCGGGTGCGTCAATGTGGGGGTTTTGGCATTCAGTGTCTCATAGCCACCGCCAGCCCCCAACCTGCTCGCCAGAGAGACGGGGGGCAGGAAGAGAAAGAGAATGAATAGGACACCCACAACAGCAAAGACAATCCAGTTACGTCCTTGGAAAGCACTGCCTAACCGAGGAAGAGGCACACCCGATGAACTCTTTCCAGGCTTGCCGTTTCCAAGATTTGCAATACTAATCGGTGCTGCCTCAGGTTGAATACTCGGCGTCTCCTGATTCCCCGAAGCAGCCGTCGATTGCAGTTCATCAGCCATTGCTATTACCTCCAATAACAGTCAATCCGCGCAAATACAAAACGTTGCCATTCTATCATAGGGCAAAGGAATGGCAAGGAGAGAAAAAACAGGGTATAATGGGAACATTATTCACCTCATGTCCCCATTGCAGGGAGATGACACTATTTTACCATAGAGTGTGAGCTATACCGAATAAAATCAGGCAGCACCTTCCCAACAGTCGTCTAAATGATCAGACGCCCTCATCAGAATGAGTAGGTGTGTTTTGGACAAGATGCCGGAGATATCACACACCTTCATAATTTAACCATGCGTTACCTCTCATTCACAGCAAAACGCATCCAATTCCAAGGAGGGAACAATGAGTTTAGATCTAAAAGTCACCGTTATTGGTGCTGGTCACGGCGGCAAGGCCATGGCTGCCGAAATCGCATCACGGGGCTTCCCCGTCACATTGTACAACCGTACCTACAGCCACATCGAGATGATTGCACTGCGGGGGGGCATCGAACTACAAACCGAGGATGGGCAGGACAAGTTTGGCCCCTTACAAATGGTTACATCCAACATGGAGGAGGCGCTTGCAGAGGCAAAGCTGATCATGGTCGTCATTCCATCAAGCGGCCACGAAGCGGTTGCCATTGCAGCGGCCCCTTACCTGAAAGATGGTCAGGTAATCTTACTCAACCCCGGGCGCACAGGGGGGGCGCTGCAATTTGCGAACGGGCTTCGGGCGGGCAACTGTCAGAGCAAACCCATCATCTGTGAGGCCGAAACCTTCCTTTTCGCCTCGCGGAGTGTCGGCCCCGCCGAAGCAAAAATCTTCCGCACCAAGTTCTCCGTACCTTTCGCGGCTTTTCCCACCACCTACACACAAGAGGCATTGGAGGCCATTCAACAGGTCTACCCACAGTTCATTCCTGCCAAGAATGTCCTCTACACCAGCTTGAACAACATGGGCGCCATCTTCCATCCGGCTCTTGCTCTCCTCAACGCCGGGTGGATCGAAACCACACAAGGGGATTTCGAATTTTATATGGAAGGCGTCACCCCTTCTACCGCCAGAGTGTTGGAGGTGCTGGACCGAGAACGGGTGACCGTTGCCTCCTCCATCGGCATCCGGGCACAGACGGCCCAGGAATGGTTATACCGTGCTTATGCAGCCGAAGGGGAAACGCTTTTCGAAGCCATGCACGCCAATCCGGGCTATCAGGGGATCAAGGCCCCCAACCGCCTGCAGCATCGTTATATCTTCGAAGAAATCCCTTGCAGTCTGGTACCTATCGTCGAAATCGGCAGGCAGTATGGCGTGGATGCGCCAACCATGCGTACCATGATCCACCTGGCCAACATCGTCCACGGCACCGACTACTGGAACAAAGGGCGGACGGTGGAGCGTTTGGGCATCAAAGGGATGTCCGTGCAAGAGCTGCACCGGTACGTCGATACCGGCGAACGATAGCCGCAAGGCAAAGTAAGGAGGAAAAAATGCGTATTTTAGCCGGAGCGCTGGGAGATTGTGTCCATGTCGCAGGGATCAACCACTTCCTGGCACTCGCAGAACAACTAGGCCACGAAACGTTCTTTACCGGCCCCGCAACCGATGCTGAAAGTTGGGCCGAGATGGCACACGAGTTCCAGCCGGATCTTATCGGCGTCAGCTATCGGCTGACGCCGGAGAACGCCCAGTTGGCGCTGGAAGAATTCTGGAAAGTGATGCAGGCAGCCGGCCTGGCAGGCTGCCGTTTTGCCTTCGGCGGAACACCGCCGGTTGCAACCATTGCTCGCCAGATGGGCATTTTCGATGCCGTCTTCGATGGAAACGAACCGCCTGCTGCCATCATTCAATATTTGAAAGGAGAAAGGGTGGAAGGGGACCAAACATCCATGCCCCCCCAGACGACCATCGAGCGTATCCGGTGGAAGGCGCCCTATCCCCTGCTGCGCCACCATTTCGGCATCCCCGCACAGACCATCGCCCCCACAGTCGACGGGATCGCCCGGATTGCAGACGCCGGTGTACTGGATGTCGTCTCCTTAGGGGCCGATCAAGACGCCCAAGAGCATTTCTTCCGCCCCGATCTCCAAAATCCGGCCAGCAAAGGAGCCGGCGGGGTGCCCTTTCGCACCGAGGCAGAGCTGTGCCAGCTCTACGACGCCAGCCGGCAGGGCAACTATCCTCTCATGCGCTCGTACTCCGGCACGGCAGATCTGCTGCGCTATGCCGAGATGCTGACCCGCACCTTACATAATGCGTGGTGCGCTACCTCGCTGTTCTGGTTCAATGCGATGGATGCACGGGGGCCCCTCACCTTGGAAGAATCGATCCGCGATCACATCGCCTTAATGGCCTGGCATGGAGCACGTGATCTACCCATTGAGGGAAACGAGCCCTATCATTGGGGCATGCGCGATGCACCCGACGTCGTTTCGGTGGCCGCCTCCTATCTTTACGCCTACAACGCACGCAAAGCCGGCGTGCGCGATTATATCACCACCTATATGTTCGAAAGCCCCCCCACACTTTCCAACAAGATGGATCTGGCCAAAGCCCTGGCACAGATTGAGCTGGCAGAATCCTTTGCAGACGAGCAGTTTCGCGTCTGGCGGCAGACACGAACAGGGCTGCTCAGCTATCCGGTCAACAGTGCCCGCGCCCGCGCTCACCTGGCAGAATCCATCTACTTACAGATGGCGTTGCATCCCGCCATTGTGCACGTCGTTGGTTACACCGAGGCCGATCACGCAGCAACCGCCGACGAGGTCATCGAGTCTGCTACCATGGCTCAGCAAGTCATCGAAACAGCCCTGGCCGGGCAGCCCGATCCGACCCACGATCCTCTCATCCAGGAGCGCGTCGCCACGCTGGTGGCCGAAGCCCGGGTCCTGATCGAGGCTATCCGGCGGCTGGGCGAGGGACAGGTCGCAGATCCGCTGGGTGATCCGGCTACGTTGGCGCGCGCCGTTCAGGTAGGCCTGCTGGATGCCCCGCAGCTCAAACGCAATCTCTTCGCCAGAGGGCATATCCGCACTCGGGCCATCAATGGAGCCATCGTGGCCATCGACGAGGCCAATCGCCCTATCACCGAAGAAGAGCGCATTGCCGCACTTGGATTAGGATTGGTATAAGATTATGTCCTTATATCCCTAAAAATTCGGCTACAGGATAGAAAAACAGGAGATATTTTGACTTTTCAAACAAAACATAGCATAATTGAAGTAGTATTCAGAGGAGTGCGACACTTGCAGCTATAAGCCGTCTTGCAGAAGTCTGAGGAACGGGAAAGCAAGAATCAAATCTCTGGACAGTTATGACACAGAGCCTTACCAAAGAGCCTGAAGCCATTGGGCTAAGGAATATTGGCCCATGGGAAGTGCTTATATTTAAGGAGGGACGTTGTGACGGAGGTCACCCTTAAAGCCTACGAAGACCAAATCGACCAGATGATAGAAGAGGCGCGCTACCTCGAAGCGCTGGCACATTTGCGCCACATTCTCAAACAACACCCGCGCTGCCTGGATGCCTACTACCTTCTGGGGAAAATGTTTTTGGACGCCGAACTTCCCGAACTGGCCGTGGATATGTTTCAGCGTGTCCTGACCGCCGACCCTGAGAATCTCCTGGCACGTATTGGCTTGGGTCTGGCTCACGACAAACTCAAACATCTACCATCTGCCGTCTGGAACCTGGAACGGGCTTACGAGATCGATTCAGGGAATGAAGATTTGGCCGGGGAAATCGCCGGTCTGCGCGCGCAGCAAAGCGGGGTAATGTCTGACCACATTCCCCTCACCCGCGCCGGCCTGGCTCACCTGTATCTGCGCGGCGGACTTTACAACCGGGCGGTCGAGGAACTGCGCGCGCTGCTCAATGAAGACCCCAATCGGCTCGATCTCCAGGTAGCACTGGCCGAAGCTTATTGGCGCGACGACCAGATCGTCCAGGCCTCTAACCTATGCCAGCAAACCCTTGATCGTGTGCCCTACTGCTTAAAACCCAACCTCTTGTTAGGAACCCTGTGGCTCAACAGCGGGCAGGAAGAAGGCAAGCGTTATCTCAACCGGGCCCAGGAAGTTGACCCAGAAAACCATCTGTCGGCCAGCTTGTTTGGGATAGACTCGCTGCTGCCCGAACAAGAAATTACGCTCGATCGGCTGGCGTATGAGCCCGATGCAAGCGTAGTCGATAAAGAATCTGCCTGGTTCAAACACCTGGAATCGTCCTCTGTTTCTGTTGGCATCTCCGAAGCTGCCCCAGAGATGAGCGATTCGGAAATGCGGCTGGTGGACATCACTGCTTCTCTGGAATCGCAGATCAAGATCCCCGACTGGCTGAGTGATCTGGGAATCACAGAAACAGGAGTGGAAGGGATCCCAGGTGAAGGTGAAGAAGAAATCGCAGCAAAAGAGTTGTCCGCCTGGCTTGATGCCACAGAGGAGACGGAAGTAGCCCAAGTGGCGGCTGGCATCGAATCTGCCGAAGAAACACCCGACTGGCTTCAAGAACTTGCCGGTGAAAAGGAAGCCGAGGAGACCCTTGAGGAGATTCCCAGTTGGCTACAAGAGATGGGATCCGAAACAACTCTTACAGCAGGCACAGAGGAAGAAGTGCCCAGTTGGTTACAGGAGTTAGAGCCCTCAGAGGCTGAGGAAACACTACAGGAGGCCGAATCTACCGAAGAGGTCCCGGAGTGGCTGCGGGAAATGAAACCGGCCCAAGGCGAGGTTGAAGAAGAAATTCCGGAGCTTGCAGCGGCCGAGGAAGTTCCAGAGTGGCTGCGGGAGATCGAACCACCCGAAGCCGAAGAACTGACTCCGGAAGGCGAAGCAGAGGAAACCGAAGAGGTTCCCGACTGGCTCCAGGAGCTGGGTGCCGCAGGCGTTGCGGCGGCAGCACCCGGGCTCGCAGTGGCGGCCGAGGAAGTTCCAGAGTGGCTCCAGGAGATCGAACCACCCGAAGCCGAAGAGCTGGCTCCGGTAGGCGAGACAGAAGAAACCGAAGAGGTCCCCGACTGGTTGCAAGAGCTAGGTACAGCAGGTACGACAGAGGCTGCACCGGAGCTTGCGGCGGGAGAGGAGGTCCCGGAGTGGCTCCAGGAGATTGAACCACCCGAAGCCGAAGAGCTGGCTCCAGAAGGCGAGGCAGAAGGGACCGAAGAAGTTCCCGATTGGCTGCAAGAGTTGGGTACAGCAGGCATTGCTGCAGCCACACCGGAGCTTGCCACAGCTGAGGAAATCCCAGAGTGGCTCAAAAAAGTCGAACCGACAGAGGCCGCGGAACTGGCCCCGGAA
Organism: Anaerolineae bacterium; assembly: GCA_034004765.1. Lineage (GTDB taxonomy): Bacteria > Chloroflexota > Anaerolineae > B4-G1 > SLSP01 > JAVEWB01. The sequence goes on along the minus strand of JAVEWB010000032.1, from coordinate 1,086 downwards.
GGCGAAATGGAAGAAGCCGAAGGGGTGCCCGATTGGCTGCAGGAGCTAGGTACAACTGGCATCCCAGAGACCGAACCGGAACTCGTCACGGCCGAAGAGGTCCCTGAGTGGCTCCAGAAGGTCGAACCGACGGAAGCCACTGGCGAAGAAATCCCAGTATTCGGCTGGACCTCTTTCCCGGCTGCCGAGGCCGAGAAAAACGCACCCGAGTGGGTGCAGGAACTGCCGGAAGAAGCTCCAACCGTTGCGGAAGAAGCATTGTTTGGGTGGACCTCGTTCCCCGGTGCCGAGGCCCCGCAAGTAGCAGAGGCCATCGAAGAAGAAGAGGTGCCGGACTGGCTCCACGAGCTTGAACTGCCGGAAGAATCAACATCAGAAGAACCCATCGTGGAAGTCGCTATCACCCAGCCACCCACCGAAGAAGGCGGATTGCTCTCCGGCGATGACGCGCTCTCCTGGCTCGAAAGCCTGGCAGCGGGTAAAGAAGATGAGCTGCGGGCACAGGCAGAAGCAGAAGCTCAGATTCGCGTCGCGGAGATCATGGGCCGCAAGCCGGAAGAGCCTATAGGGGTAGTGAGCGAAGCAGCAGTCGAAGAAACGACTGAGCTTGAGCCTGAACCGATAGAGGAACAGGCTGCAATCGAGGTACCAACCCAGGAAGAAGTCACGCTTGTGGAAGAACCCACCGCTCCGATGCCCGAAGGGGAACTGCTCTCCGGAGATGATGCACTCTCCTGGCTGCAGGGCCTCATGGCAGGCAAAGAGGACGAACTGCGAGCGCAGGCGGAAGCGGAAGCCCAGGTGCGTGTTGCCGAGATCATGGGCCGCAAGCCGGAAGTGAAACCGGTCGCGGAAGTACCAGTGATCGAAGGCCCTGCAGGTGAGGCCATCCCGCCGGAAACACCTGCAGCCGTGCCCGAAGAAGAGGTCGTGCCGGAAGAAGCCGCAGCCCTCCCCACAGCCGAAGGGGAGCTGCTTTCCGGGGACGATGCGCTCTCCTGGCTGCAAAGCCTGACGGTAGGCAAGGAAGATGAACTGCGAGCGCAGGCGGAAGCGGAAGCCCAGGTGCGTGTTGCCGAGATCATG
>JAVEWB010000396.1:0-2894 GCA_034004765.1 Anaerolineae bacterium | reverse complement strand
ACGGCGCTCACGCTCCTCGCGCAACGTCTGAAGCATCCCTTCTAACGTCTGTCCGTCAGCCTCCCATTGGGTTGCCACTTGATCGGCCAAGGCATCGATCTCGGCGCGGTGCGGGGTGAGAACAAAAACGCCGCCTAAATCATGCAGCGATAGGGTCGCGCCGCCTTGTAGGCGATAGGCCTCACGTAACTTCTTGGGGAGCGTAATCACCCCCCGGTCGGTCATCTGCACGAGAATCTCGGACATGGTATCCCTCCTTTTTGCTGTTTTTCTGCTTTACAGTATAGCAGAAAAACAGTGTAAAGACAAGGAGTATCCTGATACTGCAACGCGAGGGGATTCACCGCCGAGCGCGCAGAGAACGCCGAGAAGATTTTAAAGCTCTCTGCGCGCTCGGCGGTCTCTGCGGTGAGGCTTCCGCGAGGGCAAAAAGCGCCAAAGAGTCTCGCGCAGGGCCGCAGGGACGCAGAGAAAACCTCAAAGATAGGCTTCCCCTTGGCTGTGAACGGCGCCGTCCTGCGACCATTCGTGTATTCGTGTCTCATTCGTGGTCGGCATCTGCGGCACTGCGCTATGGAAAGTGTGGCTACGATAAAAAATCGGGGCGGAGAGTTGCTCTCCGCCCCGATCGTACTTTCAAGGGTTACGCCGCAGCGCGGCGGGCTCCCAGATAGGCCTCTTGCACCACCGGATCCTTCAGCAGTTCCATCCCGCTGCCCTCGCGGATGATGTCGCCGGTCTCCAACACGTAGGCGCGGTTGGCGACCGACAGTGCCTTGCGGGCGTTCTGTTCTACCAGAAGGATGGTCACCCCCTCGTTGTTGATCTCCTTGATCACGCGGAAGATCTCCTGGACGAGCAGGGGGGCTAACCCCAGCGAGGGCTCATCCAGCAGCATCAGCTTGGGGCGGGACATCAACCCGCGGCCAATGGCCAACATCTGCTGTTCACCGCCGCTCAGGCTGCCCGCGTACTGCTTTTTGCGCTCTTCCAGCCGCGGGAAGATGGCGTAAATACGCTCGAAGTCTTTGGCGATCCCCGCTGCATCCGAGCGCAGGAACGCACCCATTTGCAGGTTTTCCTGGACGGTCAGGTTAGCGAAGACCTGGCGGCCCTCCGGGACCTGGACGACCCCTTTGGTGACCACCTGGTGCGGGCGCCGGGGAAGCGGCTCGCCGTTGTACAACAGATCGCCGCTCCCGATTTTTACGATGGCGGAGATGGCATTGAGGAGTGTGGACTTCCCCGCACCATTAGCCCCAATCATCGTCACGACTTCACCTTCATCGACATGGAGGGTGATGCCGCGCAGTGCGTGGACCCCCCCATAAGCCACATTAAGGTTGCGGATTTCCAACAGGCTGCTCATGCGTCCTCCTCCCCTACACCCAGGTAGGCCCTGATGACCTCATCATTAGCCTGTACCTCATCCGGTGTACCCCGCGCAATCATCTTGCCAAAGTCGATCACTACGATGTTATCACACAGCCCCATGACGACTTCCATGTGGTGTTCGATGAGCAGGATGCTCAGGTTGAATTTCTCCTTGATCTCTTGGATGAACTCCATCAGATTTGCGGTCTCATCGGGGTTCATTCCGGCTGCCGGTTCGTCCAGCAGCAGCAGCTTGGGCTCCAGCGCCAGCGCACGGGCGATTTCCAGCCGCCGCTGGTGGCCATACGGGAGGTTTTTGGAAAGTTCTTTAGCTCTGTCCGCCAGCCCTACCAGTTCGAGCAGGTTGTAAGCATAATCGGTCAGCGCCTGCTCTTCCCGTTTCCGTCGTGGAGTAGGGATCAAGCCCTCCATGATGGTGTAAACAGCTCGCTGATGAGCTGCCGTGCGCACATTGTCCAGCACACTGAACTCCGGAAAGAGCCGGATGTTCTGAAAGGTGCGGGCGATGCCTAAGGCAGCGATTTCGTGTGCTTTCCGACCGATCAGGCTCTCGCCCTGGAAAAGGATGTCGCCCTCCGTCGGCTGATAGACACCGGTGACCAGGTTAAAGATCGTGGTCTTCCCCGCGCCGTTCGGGCCGATGATGGCATTGAGGTTGCCCTCCGGCACATAGTAGTTGAATCCATCGACCGCCCGCACACCGCCAAAGAATTTGCTTAGATTTTTGAATTCCAGGAGTTCCATGGCGTCCCCCTTACTCCTTGGCCTTTGCCAGGCGCATTCGCAGGCTGTGCCACAGCTCTTGCAGCGATTCCCGGCTCACTTCCCATGAGCCCAGCAGCCCTTCCGGTCGGGTGAGCATGATCAGCACAACGACCGCGCCGTAGGCCACCAGCCGCCAGGCGGAAGCCGCGCGCAGGACCTCAGGAAGCGCAGTCAGGATGATTGCCGCCAGGACTGCACCGGTCACGCTGTGCATACCGCCAAAGATCACCATCACGATCAACTCGGTGGATTTCTGGATGCCGAACATGGACGGCTGGATGAAACCGACGTAGTGGGCCAGGAAAGCGCCGGAAAGCCCGCCGAGCAGCCCGTTGATGGCAAATGAAATTTGCTTGTAGCGGAAGGTATTGACGGCGATGGCCTCGGCGGCCAGTTCATCCTCGCGCACGGCCACACAGTTCCGCCCATGCCGCGAGGAGACGTAGTTGCGGATGATCCAGACGAAGACGAGGGTGACGACCAGGATGATTGGCAGGGTGGTGCGGGTGGGGATGCCGGGGATACCGCGTGATCCGCCGGTGACCTTCTCCAGGTTTTCGATGATCAGGCGGACGGCTTCTGCGAAGCCCAGTGTAGCGATGGCGAAGTAGTCGCCCTTCAACTTGAGGGTCGGATACCCCAGGGGGATGCTCACCAGCAGTGCGGCCAGGGCTCCTGCGGCCAGGGCCACAGGGAAGGGCGCACCATAACTAACGGTCAGGATGGTGGAGACG
>JAVEWB010000395.1:0-2919 GCA_034004765.1 Anaerolineae bacterium | reverse complement strand
ACGGCTGTCCTTAGCACCGCTCATCGCCAGGCTACGGCCGTTATGGGCGACGGCACCCACACCCGAGGTTGCCCCTTTCTATCAGAGCGCCAACCAGTACCTCGATCTGATCGCCGAGGAATACAACTACTTCGCGCTCCTGAATTTCGGGCCGCTGGAGGGAGTGCCCACGCTGATGAGCCTGCGCATGACACTGGAAAGTCCTTTCGGCCCTCGACCCGAGATCCCGGTGCCGGATGCCGGTGTCGCATTGGGGTGGGCCGCCGTGCTGTTGGTCATCGGATTGGGGCTCGTCGCCGTCTATCTCTGGCAGATTGGGCTGCGAGTAAGCCAGGAGACCGAGATGCCGGTCCCGGGGCCGCTCTCACCCGGAAAGCTCTGGGGATATCTGATGCAGTTGATGGCCCTGCTGCTCAGTGCTTTCTTTGTCCTCAGCTTTCCCGCTTCACTGTTGATCTCGACGCTGACACTGGCCAACATGAACCTGGCGGGCGCGGCCATGACGATGCTGTTCTCGATCGCGCTCTTCATTCTGCTGCACGGACTCTATGTCATCCCTGGCATGGTGCAGCTTAGACAAGCACCGTTCCCGGCCATCCGGGACAGCATCATCCTGACCCGCCTCGATTTTCTGGGAACACTGGGGCTGATCGCCGTGATGATCATTGTGGCCCAGGGGTTGAATTTTGTATGGAGCCTGCCCGACGCGGGCAGTTGGGCTACCGTTGTAGGGATTGTGGGACACGCGCTGGTCAGCACGGCGCTGACCGCCACACTTTTTGTTTTCTATCAAGAACGGCTGGTGTACTTACAAACGTTGAGACACGCCTACGCGGCCAATGCAGCTCGTTCACATGCAGATATGTAAGATAAAGACTTCGGTGATTTGGGGAACCTATGGCTGAAAACAAACCGCATGAAACATTGAAATACGATGCCTCCAGCATTCAGGTGCTGGAAGGCCTGGAAGCTGTTCGCCGCCGTCCCGGCATGTACGTCGGTGGGACCGATATCCACGCGCTCCACCATCTGGTCTACGAAGTCGTGGATAACTCCATTGACGAGGCCCTGGCCGGTTCCTGCGATACCATCAAAATAACCCTCCATGAAGATCTCAGCGTTTCCGTCTGGGATAACGGACGCGGCATCCCGGTAGGCGAACACCCGGAGAAGCACATCCCGGCGCTGCAGTTGGTCCTCACGACGCTGCACGCGGGCGGTAAGTTTGGTGGCGGCGGGTACAAGGTCTCCGGCGGCCTCCACGGCGTCGGCGTCTCGGCGGTCAACGCCCTTTCGGAATGGATGGTCGTCGAAGTGCGGCAGCCGGATGGCCTCTACACCCAGCGCTACGAGTGCGGCGTCCCGAAGACACCCGTAGAGCAGGTCAATAAAACCAAATACACGGAGACCGGCACCACCGTCACCTTCCGCTTCGATTCTACGATCTTCAAAGAGGTGGAGTACAACTTCAGTACGTTGGAGGAGCGCTTCCGGGAAATGGCCTTCATCACGCGCGGGGTGACCATTGAGTTGGTCGATGAGCGGGTCAAGCCCTTCCCCAAGCGCATGGCGTTCTACTTCGAAGGCGGCATCCTCTCCTTTGTGAAATACCTGAATCGCAGCCGCGAGCCCCTGCACAACGCGGTCTACGTCGAAAAAGAAACGGATGGCACCTTCGTCGAGGTAGCCCTCCAGTATTCGGACAGCTACAACGAGACGATCTTCACCTTTGCCAACACGATCAACACCGTCGACGGCGGGACGCATTTGACCGGCTTCCGCTCGGCGCTCACCCGCACGCTCAACGACGGCATGCGCAAGGTGGGAGTGCTCAAGGACAGCGATCCGAACCTGACCGGTGACGATGTCCGCGAGGGACTGACCGCGATCATCAGCGTCAAGACGCCGGACCCGCAGTTCGAGAGTCAGACGAAGGTCAAGCTGATGAACGCCGAGGTCAAGGGCATTGTGGAAGCGGCCGTCTCCGAGGCGCTGGGTGAGTTCCTGGAGAAAGACTCCCGTGCCGCACGGCGCATCGGTGACAAATGTCTCACCTCCTACAAAGCACGCGACGCCGCGCGCAAGGCACGCGACCTGGTAATCCGCAAGAGCGCGCTGGAGAGCATGACACTGCCGGGCAAGTTAGCCGACTGCTCGGATCGCGACAGCAGCAAGACCGAACTCTTCATCGTCGAGGGTAACTCGGCAGGGGGCTCGGCCAAGCAGGGGCGCGACCGCCACTTCCAGGCGATCCTCCCACTGCGCGGCAAGATCCTGAACACCGAGCGCGCCGGGCTGAACCACATCCTGAGCAACAAAGAGGTACAGTCCATCATCTCCGCGGTGGGCTGCGGAATTGGGGACCAATTCAACCTGGAAAACCTGCGGTACAACCGCATCATCATCATGACCGACGCTGACGTCGACGGCGCGCACATCAGCACGCTGCTGCTCACCTTCTTCTTCCGCTACATGACGTCGCTGATCGAGCAGGGACATCTTTTCCTGGCGCAGCCGCCGCTCTACCTGATCAAGAGCGGCAGGGACGCCCGCTACCTCTACTCCGATACGGCGCTGCAAGAGTACATGCGAGAATTAGGCGACCAGAAGATGACGCTCCAGCGCTACAAAGGTTTGGGTGAGATGAACCCGGAGCAGCTTTGGGACACGACGATGGATCCGGCGAACCGCACGCTCTTTGTGGTGACGATAGAGGATGCGGCGGAGGCCGACCGCACCTTCAGTATGCTGATGGGTGACGAGGTCGCCCCCCGCAAACGCTTCATCCAGAGCCATGCCCACGAAGTGCAGAACCTGGACGTGTAGTCCAAAAAAAAACCTCAATTGAGAACGGCCCTGAAGGTTTCGGAAAACCTTGAGGGCCGTTTTATCATCTATCTCTTTTGTATCCCCACACAT
>JAVEWB010000394.1:0-2921 GCA_034004765.1 Anaerolineae bacterium | reverse complement strand
CGATGAGGGGAACATCTCCAGCATCGCCGGATGGTCCTCGACGGCCGGGTGGTCCTCGACCGCAGGCTGGTCATCTACCGCAGGCTGGTCCTCGACCGCCGGGTGGTCTTCCACGGCGGGGTGGTCCTCCACCGCCGGGTGGTCCTCTACGGCAGGTTGGTCCTCCACCTCCGCCAACGCCGGCACCCAGAACGAACAGGTGCGCGTCATCGCGTTCTCCCCAGGACGCTATTACGCCATTGTGCTGGGTGCGACCCCGGAAGTCTCATCGGATCAGCTCTACAGGCTGAGCATCCAACATACAGCACTCAGTGGGGGAGACTGCACTTGGAGTCCAACGTACAGCGCGCCCCCCACTCCACCTCCCACGGGGGACGCAGCGCCCCAGACGCTCATCCTCTACAATCCCACGCGGCTGGCCCAGACCTATGGGATCACCGCGCTCAACACACTGACACCCGCGCTCCAGGACCTGGTCAGCAGCACCGACGGCTGGCTCTATCCGGTGGAAAGCGACCCCGATATCGCCGCCGCCTATGCTGCGTGGGACAATGCTTACTGCGCTCCCCAACGGGCTAATGCTGTGGTGGAAAGCATCCGAGAAAAGGTCATCGCGCCCACACTGGCCACGTCCCCGACCCTCCGATACGTGGTCATCGTGGGGGATGATGCGCAGATCCCCTTCTACCGTCAGGTCGATCTCACCGAGATCAGTAATGAACGGGACTTCAAGGAGCGTTCGGAAGCAGGAGGCGCTGTAGGGAGTGCCACCGCACGCGGGCATTACCTCACCGACGATGCCTACGGCACCCCCTCAGGCGAAGAGCTGGGCTGGCGCGGCTACTACTTCTGGCGTCCGCTCCTGGCAACCGGACGGCTGGTCGAGACGCCGGCAACTATCAAGGGAATGATCGAGCAGTTCAACGCCCAAAGCACCCTCGCAACACAGGAGGCACTGGTCACGGGATATGACTTTCTTAGCGATGCGGCCCTGGTCATTGCCACTGCCCTGACCGATATGCACACCCCCGCAAGTGTCGTCTCGCTCAACAGCGAAACGTGGAGTGCAGCCGACCTGCGCACGCTCTGGGCGGATCGGACGCCTACCGCGCCGCACCTGGCCTCCATCAATGCGCACTTCGAGCACTGGCGGCTTCAACCCGCAGACACTGTAAGCACCTTCTTCAACACCGACATTCAAGGCGCATCGGCAGCACTGAACGGCACGGTTGCCTGGTCGATGGGATGCCATGCCGGGTACAGCGTTCCCGACGAAGATGCCACACTGGCAGAAACCTCCCCGGACTTCGCCCAGGTATTGGCACAGAAGCGCGCTTCCTGGATCGCCAACACCGGCTACGGCTACGGCACCGATGAAGGCATCGCCGGTTCGGAGCGGCTGATGGTGCTCTTCACTCAGGCGCTCGGTGAGGCCGATCAAGTCGCCATCGGCGAGGCACTCAGGCTGGCCAAGCTCCGTTATCTCCGCAGCCTGCCGCCCGGCGGCCTCACCCCGTATGATGCAAAATCGATCATGGAAGCAACGTTGTACGGGCTGCCCATGTATAAAGTGGACACGCTTTCCACAGCGGCAGCAACCTCCGCCGGCATGACAACACTCCCTGTAACCTCAGGAGCAGAAAAGCTTCTGTTGGACACCCGGACCTTGACCGTTCAACCGGACATCCGGGGGCCATTCACCAGCGCCAGCGGCACCTATTACGGTGTGGGCGGGCCTACCGGTGCCCATGGGACCGTAGGGCGGCCCCTCCTGCCCGCAGCATCGACCGGCATCCCCACCCTGACGGCTCAACTGCCACACGGCGTCGTGCTGCAGAGCGCACTGATGACGCCGCTGCAGGGGATCGATCCGGTGATCGTGCGCCCGGTTACTGACACCTCCGCACTTGAGCCTGCGCTCATCCCCGAGCTGGGCTGGATGCCGACCCAGCTCTTTGCGATCAACACCGCGGGGGATGCGCCGCAGCTTGCGGGCACCCTGGCACTCTTCAATGCCGATAGCCACGAACTGCGCCTGGTGCGCCGGGCAATGGTCAAGATCTACTATGCGCCCCTCCTTACAACCGACTACACGCCCCCTCAGATCCATATGGCCGGAGCGGTCGTGGAAGACGGGGCTGTATCGCTGGCCGCTGCAGTCACGGACAGCGAGGGGGATGTGGCAGACGTCTACATCACCTTCGTCACCCCCACACAGATGCAGAGTGTGCAACTATCACGCGATCCCAACGACGTCAGCGGACGACGGTGGCGCGGCACGGCATCCCTTCAGTGGGCCTGGAGCGAGTATTTCGTCCAGGCTGTGGACGAAGCAGGCAACGTGGCCCTTGCCGCCGACAAAGGAGGGTATTTACAGGTCGTTCCCATCAAGTTCTACCTGCCCATCGTATTCCGGCAGTAATACTGCCCATAGTGTTTTGGGTTGCGGCGCTTCACGTCGCAACCCAAAACGCCACTGGAACGCCACTCCTCTTATTGCACTTTCATTTTCTTATGCTACACTGAAGTAGGGAGCCCTCTTCCCCGATGTGGTATTCTGTCGTTCCTGGTGTTCACTTTAGAAATCAAGTAACCAAAAGGAGGAAAGATGTCCCAGAAGATTCTGTCCCGCGTTGTCATTCTTACCCTGTTGTTAGCACTCGTTGTCAGTGCGTGTGGCCCCAAAGTAACGGAGGAACCGGAGGGAGAATTTGTCTTCGGCGTTATTATGGTCGGCCCCTATAACGACCACGGCTGGAGCGAGGCACATTACGAAGCCGGGAAGTACGTGGAAGCCCATCTCCCCAACTCGAAAATGATCTACCTCGACAAGCTCAATTCTGCTGACCGACCGGAGACCACCGTCGAACAGGCCGTCGATGATATGTTCAGCCAGGGCGCACAGATCAACCACACCTCCT
>JAVEWB010000393.1:0-2923 GCA_034004765.1 Anaerolineae bacterium | reverse complement strand
ACAATGGAGCCGGGGACCAGGCCCCCTCCCAACACCCGGGAGAACTCCCCCATCGCCACCGGAATGCGGGTCAGAGTTCCCGTTTCCACTCGGCTGAGGGGTTGGGGGTGGCTGCCGGTGCGCGACGGGACCCGCGGGCCGGTCTCCCCCCCCTCAGGCTCAAGGAGCGTCTCCACCAGCGACTCCCACGCGCCGCAGTGCGGGCACTTGCCCATGTGTCGGGCAAAGCTCCAGCCGCACTGCTGACAGACCCATCGGACTTCCGCTTTTGCCATAGAGCCCCCCTTTTTCTCTTATTATACCAGAACATATGTTCTTTTTACCATACTCTTATGGCCCGTTCTACACCGAAACAGAGAGAAGACAACTAGCTTACTTGCACCCCCCGCCGTTTAAGCGTAAAATGAAAGCAAGGAATATTTCCATGCCAGCGGGAGCCGAAAAGGCACAGAGGAGGATCGCCATGTTAGTGCTCAAGTTCGATGTCAAGCACAGTGAGTGCCTGCAGTGGCCCACCACACAGGTACAGATTCTCACCTTGGGCCGTGCCTATATTGCCCACGAAGCCAAACTCCCGCCGGAGGAGCGCCTCAAGGATCTCCCGCTTTCGCTGATCCAGAATGCGCTGCGGCTTGCGGAGACCGCGCGCGATGCTGAAAGCCAGGGTGAAGCCGATCGGGTCAATGCAGTGGCGACCTACCGCCTTACCCTCAGCAAAGCCAAAGAGGCTCTGCGCCAGGCCCGTGAAACCCTCGAAGCCCGCAGCACTACAGACATCTTAACCTTGCGCGGGTGGGGTTTCGACATCGTGTTCTCCCATGATAGGCCCGCCATCCGACTCCCCAACACGGATCAGGACTGGTTCTTCCTGTTGGCCGCCTACGTTCAGCACGAAGGCAGCCTCCCGGAAAATGAACGGGTGACCCAGCCGCCTTATGCCGAGATGCTGGCGCTCTATCAGGTGATTCAGGAAAGCCTGGAAGCCCGGCAGCAGGGCCACGCACGCGTAGAAGCCAGCACCCAGGTCTGGAGCCACGAGATCCAGCGGCTGTTGGAACTGCTGCAAAGCGCTGCGCTGACACGGATCCTCAGCCACTACAACGGGCAGGTGGTGCCGGAACTCCGCGCCTGGGGCTACGAGGTCCTCACACCGGCAAACGAGATACACCCCTACAGCAATCGGCAGCCGGACGACGTACTTCCCTAGCCGTCGGTGGAGATGACAGGGTGGAAGGCAGCGCCAGTAAAGCGAGGACAGCCGACCCACCACGCCTGGTGGCGGATGCCATGCTGGGGAGCCTGGCCCGCTGGCTGCGCCTGATAGGGTATGATACGCTCTATATGCGCGATGCGGATAACGTCATTGCACAGCGCTGCCGGGCCGAAGGCCGTATCCTGCTCACCCGCGACCACCAACTGGCAGAACGTCGCGGCCTGCAGGTGATCCTCGTGACCCCACAGGTGTTGGAAGCCCAGATACGCCAGGTAATCCGGGTCATCGGGCCCCTTGACCCATCGGTTCCCCACCGCTGCATGACGTGCAATGTGCCGCTCCAGTCCCTCTCACCTGAGGCCGCAGCCCCGCTGGTCCCGCCTTATGTGGCGCGCACCCAGCAGATATTTCACCAATGCCCAAAATGTGGTAAAATTACATGGCCGGGCACACACTGGGATAAGATTCAAACGCGGCTCAAAGAAGCACAAGATTTGTGAACATCGGCCCGGACAACGTTTGACAAATTTTTCGAGCTAGCTATAATGAAGCCGCTGCCGAACCTCACGGGTCGGCTTCTATTGTGTATATCGGGGGAGGAAGTATCGTGTACGCAGTCTTGAAATCAGGCACGCATCAATACAAGGCCGCCGTGGGGAGCGACATCATCGTCGAGAAACTCACGGAAGCGGTCGGTACGAAAATTGAGATGACCGATGTGTATCTGGTCGCCGATGGTGACGAGATTCTGGTCGGACAGCCCGTCGTTGCGGGGGCAAAGGTCCATGCCACAATTGTAGAAGAATTCCGCGGCCCCAAAATCCGCGTCTTCAAGTATAGGCCCAAGGTCCGCTATCGCCGTCGCCAGGGTCACCGTCAGACCTACATGCGCATCCATGTTGATGAGATTGTGAAGGGAGCGTAGCAAAATGGCTCGGAAAAAGGGAGCGGGAACCAACGGTCGCAAAAGCAATGCCAAGAGCCGTGGCGTCAAGAAATACGGCGGTGAACTTGTCAAACCTGGCAACATTATTGTGCGTCAGGTTGGCATGACCATCAAGCCAGGGATCAACGTGGGCATGGGGAAGGACTACACCCTCTTCGCGCTGGCCGATGGCCTGATCAAGTACGATGTTGTCCGCGGACGCAAGCGGGTGAACGTTACAGAAATAGGAGGGGCGGAGGCATGAAGGCTGAAATTCATCCCAAATGGTACCCTGAAGCTACTGTCGTCTGCGCCTGTGGTAACACCTGGACCGTCGGCGCGGCAAAACCTGAGATCCGCACGGATGTCTGCTCAAAGTGCCACCCCTTCTTCACCGGGGAACAGCGCATTGTCGACACCGAGGGACAGGTCGATCGCTTCATGCGACGGCTGCAGGCCCGCGAGGAAGCGATCCGGGAAGTCGAGGACCGCAAGAAGCGCCGTGTCTCCCCAGAAGTGCGCATCGCCGATCTGGGCCTCAAGAAACGCATGGTGACCACCCTCGAAGAATCCAACATCGAGAAAGTCGGCGACATCATCGCCCTCATGGAGCAGTCCGGGGACGAGGGATTGACCAATATTCATGGTTTTGGATTGAAGGCATTAGCTGATTTGAAAAAGACGCTTCGTGCGCGAGGCTTTGTCCTACCGGGGGACGAAGGCGCAGAAGCAGACTCCCCTGAAGCGGAAACCGAAAACTGACCACAACGGGGCTGGGGATAGAA
>JAVEWB010000392.1:0-2932 GCA_034004765.1 Anaerolineae bacterium | reverse complement strand
CTCCTCTTCCACGATCCCAAGTTCGATACGCCCGCGCTGACCTTAGCCCTGAACAGCCAGGCAGGCTATGTCGGCCTCCTGGGCAGCCCGAAAACGCAGGCCGACCGCCGCGCCCGGCTGCGCGAAGTGGGGTTCGACGATGAGGCGCTGGCACGTATCCACGGTCCCGTGGGCTTGGACCTCGGCGGCAAAGAGCCCGCGTTGATCGCGCTCTCGATCATGGCGGAGATCATCGCAGTGCGCTACCGCCACACCGGCGGGATGATAAGCCAAAAGCCGGCGAAGCTGCAGCCGGCCACCCCATCCGGGCCGTCGTGCTGCGGAAACAAGCCGTAATTCAAACTTTTACCAGGAGTGTCCATGGGAAAACCAGTCGATGAGATAGAAACACCGTGGGAACCCGATCCGATTCCCGCAGAGAGCTTCCACGGCCCCGAGGGTTGGGCCAATATCAACCGCGCGCCTTACGACCAGGTTTCCGGCGTGCTCTATAAGCGTGCCGCCGTCATCAAGCGGGTACTTTATAACCCTGCCGATCCTGCACCGGAGATGCCCGCACCCTTTCAAGGAAACGGCACAGCCGTCGTGCGCTGGCTCTTCAGCGAACAGCCAGGGACGGAGGAGCGCCTGCTCGAAGGACGGAGCTTTGCCTTCCTGCACGACCTCACGTTAGAGCCGGGCGCGGCAACAGGCATGCAGGCTCAGGAAGCCCAGGATACCCTGCTCTACATCCTCGAAGGCGAAGGGCGGCTGCACCACTGCCCTTCGCCCGGAAGCCCAATCATCACCCGTGTGCTGCGCCCCGGAGATGCCGTGTTGATCCACGCCGGGGAGCAGCACCGTGTAGCCAACAGCACAGAAGAAGCGCCGCTGCGCTTGATGGTAATCGGACTCACCGTGCAGCGCTGCCCCTTCCAGCCAGGCAAGGAGAGTGCAGATGTCCCCTAACATCATCGTCATCGGGGCAGGAGCTGCAGGATTGATCGCTGCCGGGCGGGCCGCCGAACAAGGAGCCCGTGTCCTCGTTGTGGAGAAGATGGACGAGGTAGGGAAGAAGATCCTGATCACCGGAAAAGAGCGCTGCAACCTGAGCAACGCCGCGCCGCTGGAGGAGTTTCTTACCTATTACGGGAACAACGGAGCTTTCCTACGCAACGGCTTCCATCGCTTCTTTCGGGAAGGGCTGCTGGCCTTGCTCTCACGTTACGGTGTAGCCACACAGGTCGAGCGCGGCGGGCGCATCTTCCCCACCTCCGGGAGCGCCGCCGACGTGCGCGACGCGCTCCTGCACTATGCCACCGACCACGGTGCACGTATCCGCTATGGGATCCCCTGCGAGCATTTGCTGACCGAGGGAGGAGCGCTGCGAGGCGTCCAATTGCGAAGCGGCGAAAGCCTCACCGCCAACGCGGTGATCTTAGCCACCGGCGGTGCCTCCTGGCCGGGGACCGGCTCCACCGGCGACGGCTACCGCATGGCCGTCGAGGCAGGACACACGTTGGTCCCCCTACGGCCTGCGTTGGTACCGCTCACCGTCATGGAGAAAACGCGGGCGAAGGCGCTTCAGGGCGTCAGTCTGCGCAACGTGCGCTGCACCTTCCTGGCTCAGGGAAAAGAGGGAAAAGAAAAGGTCCTGCGCCCGCCCTATCCGATCCCGCCCACCGGTGAGATGCTCTTCACCCACTTCGGCGTCTCCGGCCCGTTGATCCTCACACTCTCGCTGATCGCCGTGGACGCACTGCGCGCCAGGAAAAAGGTAACGCTCTCCATCGACCTCAAGCCGGGGATGACAGAAGAGGAGGTACGGGCGCGGCTGCAGCGGGAGTTCGAAGCCACGCCACAGCGTCACCTGCCGCAGCTTCTGCAAGGTTGGGAGCCCCGCAGCCTGGCGGACGTGTTGGCCGAGGTCAGCGGCATTGCCGCAGATCGCCCCGTCCACACCATCCGCGCGGAGGAACGCGAGCGGCTGGTGAAACTTTTCAAGGATTTCCGCTGGACGATCGTCGGATCATTGCCCATAGCAGCGGGGATGGTCACGGCCGGAGGAATCTCCTTGAAAGAGGTGGACCCCATCACCTTCGCGTCCAAACTCGTCCGCGGGCTGTATCTAACCGGCGAGGTGCTGGACATCGCAGCAGATACCGGCGGTTTCAACCTGCAGGCCGCCTTCACCACCGGCTATCTGGCCGGGGAGGCTGCCGCAAAAGCCAGGTAGCCCTTCTTCAGAAATAGAGTGAAGGGTGTTTTCATCTGCGGGGCTTCGCCCCGCAGATGAAAACACCCCAAAATCGGAATTTGCCTATTGACAAAGATGAAAGTGCCTTTATACTAAAAATATGGGAGCGCTCCCAAGAATTGCACTCCCAGGCTTTAAGGGCTTACAGGGTTGTACCCATAGATATAGGGGATAACCGATTCTAAATAACCACATATTAACCCATAAAGCGTACAAGGTAAGAGAATAGCAGAGAAAAATGGGAGCGCTTTCAAAACTCGGGAGGCGGAATGCCGACACTGGAAGAGATTGCTGAACTCAGCGGGGTTTCACGCTCGACGGTCTCACGCGTGATCAACAACGATCCCCATGTCAGCAAGGACACCCGCGAGCAGGTCATGGCTCTCGTCAAGGAGCTGAATTATCAGCCCAACGCGGTAGCTCGCAGCCTGGCCGCCGGGCATACCCGCATCCTGGGATTGGTGATCCCGGCCGGTGTGACCGCACTCTTCAGCGACCCTTACTTCCCCATCCTTATCCAGGGTGTCACCGCAGCCTGCACCGCACGCGATCACTCCGTGATGCTCTGGTTGGCCGAACCCGAATATGAACGGCGCACCATCCGTCAGGTTCTCCACAATGGAATGGTCGATGGCGTTATTGTCTCCTCCATGCTCATCGATGATCCCATCGTGAAGAGTTTGAAGGAAGCCAGCC
>JAVEWB010000391.1:0-2932 GCA_034004765.1 Anaerolineae bacterium | reverse complement strand
TGCAGCCAGGGTCAAGACCTCCTCGAAGAAGGGATCGGCAGCCGTCGCGTCGTCCACGATGACAATCTGGGTGAAGGGCTGATGTTTGCACCAGACCGCGGTGATCTGTCCATGCAGCAGCCGATCATCGACGCGCACCAGGCCGAAATCATGGCTGGCGGCGGTACTGGCTATGCGGTTTGTCGAATCCTGTTTCTTCTCCATGGGCAGTATTATAGGCATAGGCCGGAGCATTGCTCCGGCCTAAATCGTGCTGCTGTAAGTAAGTGCACGGCTCCGGCTTAGGGCGCTTTTAGCAGGGGGCCCAGGGCTCTGATGCCGTCTCGGCCTGCCTGCACGCTGTACGCTGCCAGGTCGGCGATGGGAATCTCACCGTAATCGCAGGAGACGACCAATTCCAGGATCATGGGCAGATTGACGCCGGCAACGCAGGCAACGGTGGTCCTGCGGGCCTGCCGCACCGCGACGTTGTAAGGCGTCCCCCCTACCATGTCGGTGAGGATCAGCGTGTCTTCCTCAGAGATCTTTCGCAGAAGCTCCTCGAGCTTTTGCTCGAACGCTTCGGGACTTTCGCCGGGCAGAAGCGAGACGGCGTAAAGCCCCCGCACCGGGCCGGCGATCATCTCCGTGGCCTGGAGCAGGGCCTCTGCGAGTTCCCCGTGGGTTGCAACTACGATGTTGACCATGCGCTCAGCGTTTTTCCCACCACATCTTGACCAAGGCGTTGGCCGTATCTTCGTAATATTCCACCTTGATGTAGTGCATCCCCGCGGTCATCCCGACGTTCCGGCAGGAGGTAACGCTGCCGTCTGAGATGTGCCACTCATCCATGATCAGGTTGTCATCGACCCAGACCCGTATGCCATCATCGGCGCGGATGCAGAAGGCGTAGGTTCGTCCCTCGAAGCCGACGTTCCGTGTCCAGCGCGCGCTGAAGCCATCCGCTGGGATACCGGCTGCAGGAGCGCCACCGCCCCAGTTGAAATCCAGCGTGGGTTGTGTGAACCAGGCGTCAGCATCGTCGTCAGGCGCAGGGGTGTCGTAATAGGCGGCCTGCCAGACTGCGTCCCCCACCGGAGCCGGGGCAGCCGGGGGGGCATTCCCAATCCGCTTGAAGGCGAACTGGATGGTGGCCGTACCGCTTTCGTCGAAGTATTCGATGGTGATGACGTGATTCCCTTTGGCGATCGTTACATCGAAGGTGTAGGTGGTCTCGGCCTGCACTTTCCAGACATCCAGGACCTGTTGTTCATCCACCCAGACCTTTGCGCCGTCATCGACCGTGAGTGTGAAACGATAGACGCCGCCGACGAAGTTCGTGGTGCTTGCCCAGCGGGCGGAGAAGCCGTCGACGGGAACGCGGGCGTCAGGAGAGCCCAATCCCCAGTGGAAGTTGATGGTG
The DNA here is from genome assembly GCA_034004765.1 of Anaerolineae bacterium. GTDB lineage: Bacteria > Chloroflexota > Anaerolineae > B4-G1 > SLSP01 > JAVEWB01. Next base: position 1,530 of record JAVEWB010000391.1, on the reverse strand, counting down.
CGGCTGTTGCGGGTCAGGATGGGACCTCCCACCGGAGCGGTGCCGTTGTAATAGGCGCCTTGCCAGGCTCCTGTGCTGACCGCCGAGGACGAGGCTGCGGCGGGGGCCGGTGCAGGTGCTGCTCCAGGGATGGTGAGCCGCTGTCCAGCGTAGACGAAGTTGAGATTGCTCATCCCATTGGCTTTGGCAATCGTCCAGACATTGACCCCGTAGCGCTGTGCGATCCCCGTCAAGTTTTCGCCGTACTGGACAACATGGACCCGCCCGGAGGCGGCAGGAGCCGCAGCCTGGCAGCCGCTTCCGGGGATGGTCAGGCGTTGCCCGACGTAAACGTGGTTGGGGTTGACAATGCCGTTGGTCTGTGCCAGCGTCCACATGTTGATTCCATAACGTACCGCGATGCTGGAGAGCGTCTCACCACGCTGCACGACGTGCGTTCCCCCGCATTGGGGGAGGGGGGCAGCGGAGACGGGCAAAGCGGCCAATACCAGTATCCCCAGAACGATGATAACTCCGAGCGTCTTACGCATAGGAAGTACCTCCTTCTCAAAAGCTAGAGTCAGCCATACATTTTTATGATATACGCAATTGAGTATGGCGTCAAGAAGCATGAGGGAGAAGGATGCGTTTCAAAACCGGGGCAGGGCCACTCTTTTTGCTCCCCGCCCCCGTCTCGGGGGCGGGCAAAAGCGGAGCCTCGCTAAGAGTCGCCCTCGAGGGCGGGGGCTCCGAGCCTTTTTTGCCCCCAGAATGAAACACACCCGAGGGAGGTTGGGGAGCAGCAAAGACCGTTAAGAGCCACTCCGAGGAGAGAAGCTTTGAGTTTTCAGCTGCCCCAAACTCTTTCTCTGGGGGCTACGAAGTGGGCATGTCTGGCTTATGCGGCGGCTGCGACGGTGTGAGCGCCCGTGTCCCAAATGCAATGACGAAGAGCAGTGCGGCTCTGACGAGGATGCCGGAAGGGATGCCGTCTAATGCTGCACCCCATCCTTGGGTTGCGATCAGCATGATGTAGGACACCAGGCAGTCCAGGAGCCACAACACAAAAGCAAGGGTCGCAGCAAGCCGAGCGCGTTGCTTCATGAGCATCGCCAGCACGATCCACACCCCGCCGACAATGATGGAACGAATTCCCAGATCGGCCTCTTGAAGGAAGGCATCCCGGTAAAAGACTGTGAGGCCGCCCAATAAAATGTGGGCCGCGCCCAGCAAAAGGGTGATCAGCGATAGATTGAAACTGGAGTCAGGGTGGAGGAGTTTGTCGTTGTAAGTGACCTGTAATCTGGGAGTCGGCGGCTCTTGGGAGAGTTTGACTTTTACGAGCGCACCGTCGGGCAGGGTGAACGTGAACTCCTGTCCGGCGATCAGCGCATCTCGATCGGGTACGGTGCCGACTTTGACACCGTCAACATAGAGCGTAAGCTCTTTCCACTGATTCTCCCAATAAAACTCCAGACGACGATGGCTCTTTGGATCGATAGTATACGTTCGTGTTTGCATGATTCTTTCGTTTCACCTGTCTCAAGGTGC
>JAVEWB010000390.1:0-2943 GCA_034004765.1 Anaerolineae bacterium | reverse complement strand
AGATGTGCGCATCCTCGTGGTAGGAGGTAAGGACCACTACCTGAGTGCGTGGGCTGAGCGTGCGGATGCGACGCGTGGCTTCCACGCCATCCATGCCCGGCATCGCCAGATCCATCAACACGACGTCTGGCACGACCTCTGCTGCCCGGCGCACAGCCTCTGTGCCCTCGCCGGCCTCACCGATCACGGCCAGGTCGGGCTGGGTCTCTAAGTAAGCGCGGATCCCCTGTCTGACCACTGTGTGATCATCGACGATGAATACGGTCACCGGTTCTGTCATGAGTCCCTCCTTATGTGCGCTGCTCATGCTGCTTCCCAGGAAGCCAGGCGCTTGAGCGCGGCCCGCAGCAATGCGCCGATCCCGCCCCACAGCACAATCTGCCCGCAGAGCGCAACGCCAAAGATGATCCAGAGGCCCTTTCCCAGGATCTCATTCAGCTCCGGCGCTGTTTGTAGCGCCTGATAGGTCACCGCTACCGGTGCACTGTCGGGTGCGAGGAGGAAGAGTGCGGCGGCAACGATGAGCGTAGTGCTTAACAGAAAGAGTGCATTCAGCCCGATTGCCAGCCAGCTAATCACGCTGTTGACGCGCTGGCGCAGGGACTCGACGTTGAAGTCGGTGCCCAGGGCTCCCATTGCTAACCCTGCTGCCGTGGTGCCTGCAAGCCCCCAGGCCAGGGTCCCTGCCAGCAGCGCGATTTGCCACAGCGGCAGGCCGATCAGCAGCCCTATTCCCAAGAAGGCCAGGCTCCAGATCAAGGCGGCGGGGATCCACTTGGCCCAGAATTTGCCCCAGAGCAGGGCGCGCAAGGGCAGGGGTGTGCTGAGGAGCAGGCCGATGTTGCGCCCTTCGTGGGCCAGCGCGGGCAGTCCCAAGGCCAGCGATGCATTGAGCCCGAAGAGGCTTCCGTAGAACAGCAGCGTCCAGAATCCCAACAGCCTCAGTTCGCCCTCGCCGCTGATCAGCGGAAAGATCAGGACGGACATGGTCAGCGGGGCAACAATGAATCCGAGGAGGTGCTGCGGTTCCCGCGCCAAGGTGATCCACTCCTTGATCACAATATGGCGCACCGGGGCCGGGAATCCCTGTACCAGTGTGTCCAAAACGCCGCGGCGCGCTGCTTTTGTGGAGCTTCCATTGAGTGTGCCTTTGGCCGGCTGCTCCTGAAACCCGTGCCAGCTTTGATAGAAGGTGTGTTGGAAGAGAGCGTAGCCTGCCAGCAGCATGGCTCCTGCCAGAACAACGGCGAGGCCGACGCCCGGTACAAGCCGTAGGGGATGTGACGTCGCTTCCATCAACGCCTGTACAGCGCCTTCGAATCCGGATAGGTTGTTGATCAGCGAGCGTTGGAAGACGATCATGCCGGTGCTGGTCAGCGCGATGGCCAGCGTGAGCATCCCCCGCGCGCGTTGTGGCGGGATCAGTCGTGTCAGCCCCATGACCAGCATGATGCCGAACAGCGTTGCCAGAAGCATCACGGCTAAGAGCAAAAGCATCATGAACGCGTAGTAGAGGACCGGTGCCCGCTGTGCCTGGCCCACCGCTACCAGGATGGCTGCAGTCAGGATGCCTGCCATCCAGGTGGCCTGCGAACACTCCAGCACTTTGGCGAAGAAGAGCGTTGTTTGCGGGATAGGGGCCACCATCAGCAGTTCCATCTCCGAGGTCAGATAGAGCCGTTGTAGGATATCTCCTAGCCCTACCACGATCGTGAGTGCTAACAGGATGAAGGCGGTCGGCACCAGTCCTACCAACACGGCGCTGCTTTCAGCACCCTGCAGCCCTGTGACCAGCTTATAATACATCCAGCCGCCACCGCCCACGACAAAGAGGAGCGTTCCCAGTGTGGCCAATTTTCCCTTTAGAGGTTGCGTCTGAAACTGCCCCCGCAGGGCCCAGAAACGCACGCGCAAGAGTTTCCAGAGCATGGCAGTCTCCTACTCCATATCGGCCAGCATGGCGGAGACCTCGGCCACAGCATCACCGCCGGTCAGATCCATGAAGAGCTCTTCTAAGGTGGATTGCGCGGTGGCATGGGCCTGAGCGCGCAGCTCGTCCATGGTCCCCACGGCGATCAGCCTGCCGTGATCCAAAATGCCCACACGGTCGCACATGCGCTCGGCGATCTCCAGCGTGTGGGTGGAGAGTAGCACGGTCACGCCGCGGCGGCAGAGTTCCCGCAGGATCTCCTTGACGCGCAGGGCACTGCGGGGGTCGAGCCCGTTGAGCGGCTCGTCCAGCAGGAGCACGCTGGGCTCGTGGAGCAGCGCGCCGCACAGAGCGACCCGCTTCCGCATGCCGTGGGAGTAGCTCTGGATGAGCGCATCCTCTTTGTCCTGCAGGTCGAAGAGCGCCAGCAGGCGCGCTGCGCGTTTGTCGCTTTCTCCATCGGTCAGGCCATACAGCCCACCGATGAAGCGCAGGTATTCGCGTCCGGTCAGCTTTTCGTAAAGATAGGGCTCCTCGGGCAGATAGCCGATGGATTTCTTGACCTGTGTCCGGTCGCGCTGGATGTCATAGCCCGCGATCGTTGCCGTGCCGGAGGTAGGGCGCAGCAGCCCCACCAACATGCGGATCGTCGTGGTTTTGCCTGCGCCGTTAGGCCCCAGGAAGCCGAAAAGCTCGCCGGGCTTGACGGCGAGATCGAGATCTTGTACCGCCACCAACGTGCCGTAATGGTGGGTGAGAGCATGAGTCTGAATCATCTGGTTCTCCTTGATTCCGTTGTGGTCATCGCTGTGTAGAGCTGAGGTGTCGCCCCAGGAGCACCACGAGCCCCAACAGCGCCAGCAGTGCGGAAATACGCGGATCGATCATGGCGCTGAAAAGCACCAGGAGCGCCGCCAGAAAACTTATCGTTTGGTCTTTTGTCGTCATTTTGACTCCTTCAGAGGCCGAAAGAACCTCACTTCCTACTCCCCTTCTCCAATCCTTGGAGAGGG
>JAVEWB010000031.1:0-13645 GCA_034004765.1 Anaerolineae bacterium | reverse complement strand
GGCCGTGAACCGTTGGGCTGCCGCAGGTGCGGGCGCTGTCGCGGGGCTGCTCATCGGCGGCATGACCTATATCCGCTTTGGCTCGGCTGCGGCGGGGGTAGCTGGCGCTGTCTCTATTTACCCCTACCTCACGGCGTCCCCGCCTCCCCCTGATTTGCCGGCATTCTACGACTGTTCTCTTAGCATGATCCTTTGGACTTATGGACTCGGTTGGGGGTTGTGGCTGAGTGGCACATTTTTGGGAGCGCTGGCAGGGCTGGTCGTGGGTGCGCGGCCTTCGGTGAGAGATGACACAGAAGCGCTGCCTGAGCGTGTAATGGTTGGGATCTTGATGGCCTTTTGCTGTCTGAGCCTGCTCATGATCGTAGCACTTTACAGCATCTTGTTGGTGAATCTGGAAAGGGGAATGGTCGACGTTGGGCGCACGCCCTCTGTGGCTTTTGGAATAGTCCAGTTCATGGTTTTGGGGACACCGATGGGAGTTGTGCTGGGTCTCTTGATCCTCACCTGGTTGAGAGGGCGAAAGGAGACCTGGCGCTTTGGCATAGAGACACGTGGCGCTTCCTGGGTGTTCTACGATGTGGGCGCTGTTGCACTTCTAACGATAGGCATGTTAGTGTTTCTCGAGAGGAGCGTCTTCCTCTCTGCTCTGGCAGTCATTCTATTGCTGATCGGCGTGTTGGGGGTCGTGTTGATCCTTCTGGGATGGAAAACGGCCCGTGCAGCGAAAACTCTGGCCGGTACTGAGGCAGAGACGCACTCTTTTGTCCCCTGGCTTGTCCGAGCTATCGCGGGAGGACTGCTCTGTGGCTCGCTGGCAGCTTCGTGGATCATGGCCTCCTCCAACAACCTGACCGTGATGCTTATTCCACTGATTACGACCATGGTTCCTCTTGAGAGTGGTTCTGGAACGCCGCCTTATACGAGTGCGTTGGAGATGGTGCGCTTGATCTATACGACGCAAGCGGTCGACGCGATGCAGGCATTTTATTTCTCTTTGGCCGCTTTTTTGGTAGTCATGGCGCTGAGCTATGGATTGCTCCGGTTCGCGCTGCGGCGTCGCCCGACGGCTGAAGCGGCTCAGATGGAGTCTCCTTTAACCGCTGAGACTGCGGAGATCGCAGAGGGAGCGAATGAAAAGCAGTCCGAATGAGATAAAAGGCAAAAAGCTCTTGGCGGCGTGTTCTGCGTTGTCTCTGCACAGGCATGGCGTATGAGTCTAATCGATCGGAGGTTCGCGTGAGTTTCTGTCGTCATTGTCAGGCTTATATCCCCGTAGGAACCGCGCTTTGTCCTGCCTGCGGCAAACCGCAGACAACACCTTCCCCTGGAACACTCTCCTGGTCACAGGCGCTGAATCAGCTACCTGTCACTGCCCCTCGGGGGCTGGAGGATCTACTGTTAGTTGCCACGCAGTCCGAAGACCCGCTGGCGCAGCAGTCCACCCTCCATGCCCTGCGGTTGACGGACGGGCAGCCTGTCTGGCAGCAGCATTTTGAGCGCGCGGTGATCGGCGGATTGGCAGTGACTTCAGAGAGCCTGGCAGTGGTCAGTCTCACCAGCACCGATTTGCTCTATGGGGTGGGTGGGGTGGTGGCCCTAGGTGCGGATGGGAAGGTCCGCTGGCGGTGGGCTCCCGGCGTTCAGCAGGTTTCCGCGCCGGTCGTCTTCCGCGATCTTATCGGCGTGACCGTGGATGCGACCACCCTGGTACTTCTGGATGCAGCTACAGGCCAGGAGCGGCGACGTATGGCTTTGGAGGGAGTCGCCTCCCTGGAAGCGCCTTGCTTTACCGGCGAATGGCTGCTTGTGCCCTGTCGCGCGCCCTCCCTTTTGGCGCTGGAATTGGATGGTCGCGTGCGCTGGCACTTCACCGGAGCGGAGGATGCCAATGCCTGGTTGGACCGAACGCCCGTAGCCGCGGGTAACCACTGCTTTGTTGTGCTCAGCACGGGGGTAGCTTTCGCTGTGACTCTGGCGGATGGGAAGCTGCTGTGGCGGGCTGACGTTGGCCCTGCGGGGAAACGGCTCAGTGCTCCCGCGACCGATGGAAGCCGGCTCTACGTCGGTGCGCAGGATGGCCTTTACGCCTTAGACTGTGAGACCGGGAAGCCGGCCTGGCCTGCTTTTGCCACGGAGCGGCGTATCGCGGCAACACCGTTGGTAGCAGGGGAGAGGGTCTATGCGGCCTGTCATGACCATGTGCTCTACGTGCTGGACGCGAGGACGGGGAAGGAGCTCTGGCACTATGAGGGCGAGCGGAGGATCGAGCAGGCTCCGGTACTGGCGGCGTGCGGAGCGGATGAGCGTCCCTGCGTGATCGCGGTTGACCGCCAGGGGGCCGTGATGGCGGTAGAACGTTCCTTGGATGCAGCAGAATCCGAGGCGGCCGGCCAGTGGGTGCAGGCTGCTCTGGCCTGTGCGGCCGGGGGGAATTTTGCCCGTGGCGCGGAACTGCTTGACGTTCATGAGGAACCGTTCAAAGCGGCTGAGCTGTGGAAGGCTGGCGGCGATCTGGAACGCGCCGCTGCGTCGTATGAGCGGGCGGCGGCGTGGCAGCAGGCGGCGGATGTGTGGGCCGGGCTGGGGCGTCCCTTGAAGCAGGCTCAGGCGCTCGAGCACCTGGCGCAGTCGCTGGCGGGCCGGCCTGGAGAAGAGAAAGCATGCGCCGATCTTTGGGGCACGGTGGCCCGATTGTATGAAGATGAGGGGGACGAGGTTTCTCTGTCGCGGTGCCGCCGCGAGGCCGCTCGCTGTCTTGAGCAGCCTATCATCACGTTTGCCGTGAAGCCTGTGAACCTGGTCGAAGAGTCGTGGTCGAGCCTGGAGTTTGTGATGCGTAACGAGGGCTATGGCGCAGCGAGAAATCTGATCATTCACGTCACCGGCGACGAATTCGAAGGACAGATCGCTTCTACGCGTCAAATTACTACTTTGAGACCTGGGAAGGAAAAGTCGGAGTCTTTGGATGTTCGCCCGTTGGAACATGGCAACGTGCCGCTGAGGCTTCAGGTGGAGTATTGCGATCGATCGAATGTTTCATATAAGGTCCCTTACACTTTGTATATCCCGGTGGCGAGCAAAGCGGCGCTTGGGGGAATGGAACGCATGCGCATCGATACCGGCGGGGGTGCTGTGATCGTGGGGAACGTCAGCACCGGCGGTGGTGATTTTGTCGGTCGGGATCGCGTAACACCTGTCATCTCGATTGAACCTCGTGTTGCCTCTGCTTCCCCCGCCGCAGCGCAGGATGCGGGGTTGTATTTTGCAGACCTGGAGATCCGCATTTTCCCGCGCCAGGAGAGGGGGTATCCGGTCGAGATGACGCTGGATGATCAACTTGAATTTCCTCTGGGTTATCTGGCGGGAGGTGTGCTGCCCTGGATTTCATCGGGTGACTTTGTCGCGGATGGCGAGCGGCTGTTCGAGTGGCTGCTTTCTGATGACGCTCTGCGTGATGCCTGGAATCGAACCCTTGGACGATCTCAAAAGCGGCGCATTCGTCTGCGGATCGATGCGGCTGCGCCGGAGCTGCACACACTGCCCTGGGAGTTACTGCGTGCAGGCCGCCGCCTGGTCTCGGCCAGTGCCGACACGCCTTTCTCACGCTACCTCGCCGTCCTTGAGCTCTGGGGCGAGAGTGTGGTGCGAAGACCGATCCGTGTTCTGGCGGCAATCTCGAACCCTGGCAACCTGCAGGAGTATGGGTTGACCCCTGTAGACGTCACCCAGGAACGCACCCTTTTGGAAAATGCTCTTGCCGGCCTGGGCGCGGATGAAATCATCCTGAATTTTCTGGAACCCCCGGTAACGCTGGCGCGTCTGGAGGAGAAACTGCGGGAGGGATGCCACGTCGTGCACTATGTGGGGCATGGATTCTATAATGCCAAACGGCAGCAGGCCGCTTTGTACTTGCAGGACGGAAAGGGAGATACGGAACCTGTCCCCGATGGTGCGTTGAGCGAGATGATGGCCCGGCAAGGGGTGCGCCCGCAGTTGGTTTTCCTGGCTGCCTGTCAGAGCGCGGCCACATCGACCGCTGATGCATTCCTGGGACTGGCTCCTAAACTGGTCATGGAGGGTGTGCCTGCTGTTGTGGCGATGCAGGGCCTTGTAACGGTTGAAACCGCGCGCCGGTTTGGTGCTGAGTGCTACCGGCGGCTGGCAAAGCATGGCCTCATCGACTTGGCGGTCAATGAGGCTCGGAGTGCGTTGGTGACAGCGGGACGCCCGGATGCCGGCGTCCCTGTGCTTTTTATGCGCCTCAAGTCAGGAAAGGTGTGGGAAAGGTAAGTCCCTGAATTGAGATGCACTGTAAGTTATTCGAAGGTCGTCTTCAGCCGCTCGGCTAACGTGCGCAACTGCAAAAAGCTGATGGGCTTCAACAGCACGAGGTCGGCTTTCTTCTCGATGCTCTCGGCCAGCGCCGCATCGGCAGTGGCAATGATCACTTTGACATCTTTAAGCCGCTCGTCCGAGCGAATGTATTTCAAAACCTCTGTCCCGGCCAGGCGAGGGATGTGCAGATCCAGGACGACGACGGCCGGTACGGATGTCTCCAGCTCTTTAATTGCAACGTCACCGAAAGTGATGATCTTTGTCTCGAATCCAACGGAGAGCAGGGCTTCAGAGAAGATCGTCGCCAGATCAGGTTCATCTTCTATCACAAATGCCAGTTGTTTGTTCATTAGTTTTCTCCCTCATGATGTGGCGTAAGCAGGGGCAGTACAATGGTGAAAGTACTCCCCTTCTCAACTTCACTCTCTACTATTATCTCACCATTCATAAGCTCTGCCAGTTGTTTGACGATGGCGAGCCCTAATCCAACTCCCTGATGTTCGCGGGTAGGAGAGCTGTCCACTTGCTGGAAGGGTTGGAAAATGAAACTCTGAGCTTCCTGAGGAATGCCGACGCCGGTATCGGAAATTTCCAGGGCCCAGTGATCGGCATCCGGAGGATAAACTTTGACCGTGATGGCTCCTTTTTCCGTGAACTTGAGCGCGTTATTGGTCAAATTGACCAGGATCTGATGTAACCGGTGGGGATCTCCATGCATAATCTCCGGGATACGATAATCGATTTCTGTTATCAGCTTTAACCCTTTGCTCTCGACCAGGATGCCCATGGTAGCACTGAGATCGTCGATGAGTTCGCTGATGGAGAACGCTTTGACGTGAATGGCAAGCTCTCCGGCTTCGATGCGGGCCTGGTCCAGAAGATCGCTGACGATGCGCAGGAGGCGGTCCGCATTGAACGTGATCCGATCCATGGCGCCTTCCTGCTGTGCGGACAGCCGTCCGTAGACGCCGGCTACCAGCATTTCGGCAAAGCCCTGGATGGCGTTGAGGGGGGTGCGGAGCTCGTGGGAGACCATCGAGACAAATTTCGACTTGAGCCGGTCGAGTTCTTTCAGCCGATCGTTGGCCTCAGCAAGCTGCTGGTTTGCTTCGGTGAGTTCCCGCGTTCGCATCTCGACCCGCTGATCCAACTCTGCATTGACAGTGCGTAGATCGCGCAAGACATTTTCCAGGCTGCGCGAAGAGAGCCATGAGACGAGCGCCAGGACGAAGAAGGTGAGGATACCCGGGATGTTGGGAAAGATGTTCAGGGTGACTCTGGAAATCCAGATGACGATCAGGCTGCTCAGAGTTGCGAAAACGAAGCTGGCAGCGGGGCGGAGCAGCACACTGGCCATGAGGATGGGCGCGGCAAACATGATCAAGGTTCGCCCTTCTACAACCTGCAGGGGTTCATCCCCGAAGGCCAGGACGATGGTTAACAGCAGTAAGAAAAGCGTGCTCGCCAGGTCTCCTGACCAGTAGCGGTTGATGGCAAAAACGACTATGACGCCGACAAAGATGGCCAGGCTACCCCAATACACCGAAGCGATGTCTTCCGGCTCTATCGCCTGGGTAATATTCGCTACGGTGATGAAGAGCAGGGCAATGAGCGTGATGATGCCGATGCCCGTGAGTAGGATATTCAGCAGTTTGCGATGCCGAGCGTCATCCGGGTCTTTTGAGGGGACATCTAGAAGTCGTCTCAGATATATCATTTTTTCCCCTTGCTCTGTTTTCAATGCGTTTTCTAATTATATCCTGATTATATATCAGGATGAGCCAAATGTCTTCTGGTATAGGATCAGCGCGGAAAGAATCGCTGAGCGCACGATATCGTGCGGAATGTACAGGCACTTCTCGATCCATAAAGCCGGATAGCTTGTTTCGTCGGCCTGTTTGTAGGAGCGTTCCAGATAGGCGGCTCCCCGGTGCAGGATATCAGGGTCGATGGGTTTATACTGATAGTAGTGGAGCAGGGCGGTGAGAACATACGCGGTCTCCTCGGTGGTGCCGCTTTCGAAGAATCCCCACGAGCCGTCCGGACGTTGGGTGTGCAGCAGCCAGTCGAGAGTATATTGGCAGGCGCTGATGACGTACGCCCCCTCTTTTAGCAATCCCACCAGCGCGTGCGCGGTGGTGTAATATGGAGACGTGTGCCATTTATCGGTCCAGTACATCTTGAACGTGCGCTTATTGAGGAGCATGAGGGTGATATTCTCGATGACTTCCTTTTGATTGGGGTAATCCGGCATCAGGCGCAGTGCTTCTAGCGCATGGACGTTGGTGCTCACGCTTGCGTTGCGCTCATAATGGTACGTGCGGAAAGTTTGTTTCTCTTTGTCCTCGAACTGCTCCAGGATGACTGGGTCAACGTGGTGACCTGCTTCGATCAACAAACGGATGCACACCGATGTCGTATCCCCGTCAGGAATCCCGAATTCTCGATCCGCACCTACGCCGGACGTCTCCATCTCTGTTTCCAGGGCTTCCCAGACCTCGTCTCCTACGAGGTCGGTGACTGAGAGTCCGCTGAAGACCAGATTGTTCAGCACCCAAGTCATCTCGAAGGTCCGGAAAGGGTAGACGATGGTGACATGCCCCGTGTGGCGCTGCACCGTTTCCAAATATTCGAGCGCGCGCCTGTCTTTGCCACCGAGCAGAAGGTAGTAGGCTGTGGTCGCGGGTGAATTGCCCAGAGAACCGTTGACGGCCAGCGCCTGCTGCAGCTTGTCGGCGTCCCCTGTGTTGCCTAGAAATTCCAGGGAGTGCACGGTGGTTGCATGGGGTGAATAGAGCATCTCGAAGGGGATCAGTTTCAGTTTTTCGGTTTGCAACCTCTCGTAGCCGCAGGCATGGGTAGGAACCTCCAACCCCAGTGACCGGGCTTCGCCTAACAATGTGGGGAGAAGCAGCTCGAATCCGACTAAATCGGAGGGATCCCTGGCCAGCAGATGGAGATGCTGCCATAGATAAAGCTCAGCACGCTTGACAGCTCTGCGTGCCTGGTCGGAATGGCCGTTCTCGCGGAGGGCCATAGCTGCTACCAGTGTGCAGATGATCCGATCGTGGTAATAGACGATTTGGCTGCCAAAGCTGCCGTCGGGATATTGGTGGTCCAACAGCCAGGTAATCAACTCCGGCCACTGGGGCTCCTCAGTCGATGGATCTTTCAGACGGGCCAGCCACGCGATGTCGTAAGGGCTGGGGCCCATTCGCTGATCCAGATTTTGAACAAGTGCTTTGGCTTCTTCTACATAACCCATGAATCAACTCCCTTTTTCAGGCTGGATGCCTTTATTATACTTTGTCTTCTGTATCGGGCACTTCCATCGCAGGCATAAGTTCAACCTGTGGGGTGGGGTGCCAGATATTGCTTTGTTGATAGCGCTGTCCCAGGCCAAGCACGTGGTGGTGGTTCAAGTGGTAGAAGTGCCTGAGGGTCTCCCATTCGTCATCGGAAAGGGCGTAGTCGGCTTCATCCACCCGGCGGGTGTAGAGGTGATCGAATAGAATCAGCCGCAGTGCCTGCGCATCCAGATAGGGGGAGGGACTGACGGTGAAGTACAGGTCTTCGCTGCCGGTGGAGACTAACGGCATGTCGAAGGCTGAGGGTCGGTCGAATCCGATGAAGAAGCTCACCGGATCGACGTATTCTCCGTAGTAGGCCTCGACGATCTCGTGTTTGGATGGCAGCCGGTTGTGGTCGTGCTGAAACTGCACGCCGATCTCGGCGACCGTTTCGGCCGCGTCGTGGGCGCAGACGCCGAAAAACAGCCGGTGACGGCGATGGGATACGGTGCGCTCGGCCAATGCTTCAAAGACTTCTATGGCGGGCTCATAGGGGGTGCCTTTGAAATAGCGCTGCGTGTCCCCGTAGATCCGCACGCGGACGTCGTAGGCGTCGTAGAAATTCAGGAAGGCCGGATCTTGGGCGACCCAGAGTAGCGCCGGAACCATCATCTGTTGATAGTCCTCGCCGCGTTCCAGCAAGTCCGGCCCGAAGATCGGCGTCAGGAGGGTATCGACACCGTGGTCGAAGAACAGCTTGTAGAGTTCGATGTGCCGCTCGCCGCCCAATTGGAAGTAGGCCTCCATGAAGTTATGCGTGGCCTGCTCCGGGTATTCCAGCAAGAACCAGCGCCTTGTTCCGTTGATGGGAAACACGGCCACTTTGGGCCCTTGCTCCCGTACCAGCCGGGCGATGACGTCCGTCGGCAGGGATAGAAATGTATCAAGATTCATGCTGCTGCCTCTCCTCGATAGTAGGATCTTTTCCACAAGCGTCCAATCAACAATCCGTAGAATGTCAGGATGACGATCATGGCGAGTGGGAGATAGATGCTGGGATCGGTGGCTACATACAGGCCTGGCAGGATGATATCCATGCCGAAGACCAGAAAACTCACCAGTTGCCAGAAGTCGAGCAGGGCGTAGGCCAAAAAGACACCCCAGACCAGCCCCCTGGCCCATTTAGACTGCAGGGTAGCGGCCAGATAGGTAAAGACGGCAATGCCTAAGGTCACTTCCCATACGACATCCAGCCAAATGAATGCGCCTAAATAAAGGGCACATGCCAGATCTAGTTTGATTTCGGCCGCTTCGCTGCCGATCTGGGATGGAGGCCGCCACAGGTAGCGCAGCCCAATGACGCCCAACGGGAGCAGGAGCAGAAGCTGAATGCCGGTAGCAAGTTGCAGGTTGAGCGCAGAGATGCCGAACAGGTAGACGACGATCTGTGCAATGGAATGATTATATCCCAGAAACGGCGCATCGGGACCGCGCCAGGGATAGTTACCCGAGCTGATGCTGGAGAGCAGCCGCATGTACTCGATCTGCTGTTCCCATCCGTAGGCCGGCCCGACGATGAGCAGGGTCAGTCCCAGGATGGCGGCGTAGATGACGGCGGTTCCAAGCAGCAGTTTGAAGAAGAAGCGGGTGTGCCCCAGCAGCAGCGGCAGCGCCAGGGCAAAGGCCCACTGGGGCTTGAGCTGTAAGATGAACGCCAGCCACAGGAGCGACCAGCCTAACTGCTGCTTCAAGACGGCCTCGATCAGCAGCGTGGCTGCCAGGGCCAGAAAGATGTAGACGTTGAGGTAACCCAAATCGGCCCAGAACTGCGAGAAGAGCATCCAGACCGGCAGGGTCCAGGCCAGAACATCCCGCGCGTGTGCCAGCCCCAATTGTTCGAAGAGGCAGTCCCACCGCCAGTAGAGGAGCACATAGGCTGCCACGTGCAGCAGGCTCAGCACGGTCATGGTCACCGCAATGGGAAAGTGCAGGAACACCGTGAAGGCCAGGGCATAGGCGGGCGAATATTGATAGAACTCGATCCAATCGCCCATCTCACCGGAAGGATAGAGATCCTGCCGCAGTGTCATCCGGGTCGCCGCATCCAAATAGACCTGCAGATCGTGGCCTTCGAGGTCGCCGGAGCGCAGCACCTCCGCCAGAAATACCCCATGCACCGCGAGGCGCAGCAGGGCATAGACGGCCAGGACTATGACCACGGTGCGGAATACTTTGGAGCGCTGCCATTTTTGCTTCAGATATTCACTCATTTCTTAGCACCTTTACGATTGAGAGTCGTGCTGCCTGCTGCCCCGGGATCGTGCTGCCGGCAATGCTGATCAGGATCATGAGCGGGATGAGCAGCACGATGTAGAGAGCGTTGATGGTGACGTTGACTTCACCGAATCCGTAGGTGGTGGCAAGAACGTCCAGAATACTGCGTGTGAGCAGGAATCCGAGAGGAATGCCCAGCACCAATGCCACGAGCCCCATGAATCCGGCGGTGGTATTCGCCATGATCACGACCTGACCGGGCGTCATCCCTAGCGTCTTCAGCACCCCGATGGTCTTGACCTTCTCCTGCATGGCCATCAGCGAGGTATTGAAGACGTTGACCAGTGCAATGATGATGAGAATCCCTGCCAGCGAGAAGATCGCCCACTGCAGGTAGATGACACTGCTGGGGATCGCCTCCCCGGTAAAGGCAATGCTCAGATCGGCATTTTCACGCGGCTCCAGGTAGTACTTGAGCGCCGCTTTGTCGACGTCGGGCCTCAGCCGCAGGTAATAGGTATGCGGCTCCACGTCCGGCAGCAGCTTCCTGACCACCGCCTGGTTCACCATGAGCATCTGCCCGGCATTGGCCGTCTCGGTGTACCTGCCCACGATGAGCCAGGTTGTCGGGCGTGCTTCTTTTTCGTCCAGGATCAGCGTGATCTGGTCTCCCACCTCGATCCTCAGCCAGTCCAGCAGTCCCTGCCCGGCGAGTGCCTCATAGGTATCTTCCTGGATCAACTGTCCTTCGGTGATGATGAACGGGAAGGCCGCCAGCTCCCCTTCTACGGCGCGGATCTCGAAGGTCTCCCCCTCCGGGGTCTCCGCATCGACCAGCACCTCACTGTAGAGGGCTTCCACCCCCGGTGCGTTCTGCAGCCGGTGCTGGGTGGTCCTATAGCCCAGGGTGTTGCTGGTGACGACGGCATCATAGACGATCCCCAGGAGATAGGGGTTATCGCGGTAGGTTTCCAACGTCTGGTTGAGTGTCAATCCGAAGATGATTCCTATGACGCCGAGGGTGAGATTCAGGCCGGTCATGAACGAGCGCAGCGGCCTGACGAACACATCGTTGATCCCCATCACCAGAGGCATGGGGAGTCCCAGCCGTTCTGCCAGCCTGACGCCCCAGAACGGCTTTTTCTGTGGCGATTCGGCGCCTGTGGCGATAGCCTTGACGATATTTGCCTGCGCACCCCGATGGGCCGAGCCAAACGTTGCCAGTGCGACGACGCCGGTGATGATCCCCAAGACCAGTGCGATGAACCCCACCTGGATGGGTGGTTCGAAGGTGGTGCTCAGGGAGGCAGCGATGCTCTTCAGCGGCAGCGGGGAGAGCGCAATCCCGATGGCCAGTCCTATGGGAGCACCGATCACCCCCAGGACAAAGTACTGTCCCATGTAGAGCAATAGAATCTGGCTGCCGGTGAAACCGACGGCTTTCAACACGCCGATCTGTTTGAACTGTGACAGGACGGAGGAGCTGATGCTGCTGGCGATGACCAGGATCGTGGCCAGCACGGCAAAGAGGCCGAATGCGCCTAAGAAAACGGAATTGAGCTGCGCTTCGAAGACGGCGGATTCCCTGACGTTCCGCCAATCTGTGTACTCCTTCAGCGCATCTTTGTGCAGCAGCCCTTCGATTTCTGCGACGATCTGATCCACGGCATTGGGATCGGCCAGCCGCAACCCCAATGACCACTCCCAGGTGGTATCGTCGGGGTACAGGCTGCGCAGCGTCTCCTCGGTAGCGTAGAGGTAGGGCAGCTCGCTGCTGCGGTAGGTGTCCCACATGGCGTTGTAGGCCAGCCCGATGACCTCCATATCGATCTGTTTGCCGTCCCCCCGGGTAACGCCGATGGTATCTCCTACAGCGAGCTTGTAAATGTCGTGGAGTTCCCGGCTCCCCAGCATCTCTTTCTCGTGGGGCAGCAGGTAGCGGCCCTCCTGGATCAGTAGGCGATTGACGGCAGGCATCTCGGCGGGCATCAGGCGCAGACTGACCTGCGTCCGCGTGTCGCCGATGCGTATCCGTACGGGGACGGAATACTGCACGCCGGTGCTTTCTACAACGCCGGGAAGCGCCTCGATCTGTTTGATGTCACGCCGCAGGATCCGGTCCCGGTCGAATTGGAGCCACAGGTGCGCGCCGTTGAGGTGCTCGAAGGATTTGTCATAGGGGACGCTGATGTTCATCAGCGTGGCCAGCGCCAGCGTCAACAGCGCGGAGGAAGCGATGATCGTCACCAGAATGAGCACGGAGACGAAGGGGCGGCTCATGATATCGGCTTTGATCTTCTGCAGGATTGCGTCCATTGGCGGCTTCCCCGAGCTTACCCTAAATCCGCCAGCCGCTCGGCGATCTGGCGGGCGTCCCCGCCTGCCATCTGATCGACCAGGAGCCCGTCCCGGATGAAGAGCACGTAGCGCGCCCGAGCCGCGGCCCGTGCATCGTGGGTGACCATCAGGATGGTCTGCCCCGCCTGGTGAAAGCTGCCGAGAATGGCCAGGACGTCCTCGCCGCTGCGGCTGTCCAAGTTCCCCGTCGGCTCATCGCCCAGCAGCAGGGTGGGGCGATTGATCAGCGCCCTGGCGATGGCGACCCGCTGCTGCTGCCCTCCTGACAGCTCCCAGGGGTACTTGTGCGCCTGGTCGGCGATGTTCAGCTTCTCTAAGAGCGTTTGCGAGGTCTCGCGGATGGCCTTGCGATCTTTCTGATCCATCAGCAGGGCGGGCAGCTCGATGTTGGCCTGGATGGTCAGGTTGTCGATCAGGTTGAAGAACTGGAAGATGAAGCCGATGTGCTCGCGTCTGAATTTGGCTAACGCCGTCTCGTTCATGGTTTCTAAGGCATGGTCAGATACCTTTATCGAGCCGGACGTGGGGCGATCCAATCCCCCGACCAGATGCAACAGCGTCGATTTCCCACTTCCCGAAGGCCCCATGACGGCGACGAAGTCCCCGGCCTCGATTTCCAGGCACACGCCTTTCAGGGCTTCGAAGGTGACATCGCCCATCTGGTAGGCTTTCTTCACGTCCTTGATCTCGACCAATGAAGTCATGGCATCGTATAGCAGACCCTGGTGAACAGCTTCTTGAACCCACTGATGCTCAGCAACCGTTCGAGCAGCGTGCCGGCGGCGGTTTGCAGGATGAGTGCCTCGACTCCCCCGCGGCGGGCTTCCATGATGGCGGTGACGGTCAAATTGGTCACTGCGCCGCTCCGACGGTGGGCCGGCACCACGCCCGCGCTTCCTAAAATGCCGACCGTTTTGTAGCAGATCAGCGAGCAGGTGCCGACAGGCTGACCTCCGACCCGGGCCAGGTAGTGATGAAAGCCCGGCAGGTTGATGGATGGCTCCAGCAACTGTGCCATTGCGGGGGCTGCTTCGGTGGGCATCTCGAAGGCTTCCATGAAGACCTCGGCAAAGGTCAGTGCGTCCTGTTTGGTGATCTGTTGGATGGGGACGGTAGGGTAGAGCTCAGGGATGGGGAGGTTGCGGATGTCCAGCACCATCCAGGCCTCTTCGGACTCCTGCCGGATAAAGCCGTGGGCTTCCAGACGCTTCGACAGGTCCTTCGGCGTGCAGGCGGGGGAGAGGAAGACCGTGGGCGCGAGCTCCTGGCTTTGGAAGTAGGCGCTGATCTCGTCGATGAGGGCATCGGCGGCTTCAGGTGACGTGCGCAGGAGGCAGGCGTGATTGACGTCGGGTGAAGGGAAGATCGTGCAGCGGGTGAGGACC